>JADGPM010000048.1 GCA_017882425.1 Solirubrobacteraceae bacterium | reverse complement strand
CTCGATGCTGCCGTCGAGCAGGGTGATCCGCACGGGCGTCCCGGCCTGCGTGCCGTCGGCGAGCAGGACGGTGAGGGCGCGGGAGTACGCGCGGGTCGCCGTGTCGGTGGCCGTGACGACGCGCGCCGTCGCCTTCCACGGCCCCGGGCACCAGGCTCCGCCGGACCCCGGCTTCAGCGTCACGCTGACCGTCCGACCGGCGCGCACGAACCTGCGGCGCACGGCTGCCGACGCGCTGGTGGCACACCCCGCCCGCGGGGTGCCGAGCAGGGTGAGGCCGAATCGCAGGTGCATGCCCGCAGGGAGCGCGGCGCGCGCGCGCAGCTTCAGCGTGATCGGCTGGCCGACGCGCGGGGCGGCCGGCGAGATGGTCAGCGCCGACGGCGTCGCGGCGGCCGCCGTCGCGGGGAGCAGGAGCGCCGCGGCGACGAGCGCGGCGGCACGGCCGAACGTGCTGGACACACCGCGAAGACAACCAGACTTCCGGTTCATCACGCGGCGGACCTCACGCGACGGCGACGGGCGCGCCGATCTCCGCCGAAACGCCGCGGTGTCGCGCGTACATGTCCATGACCCACGCGCCCCCGCGGCGCGCCATCAGCTCCTCACGCAGCTCGAGCACCGCGGGTGCCGCCCCCGCGGGCACGTACGGCCGCTCGGGCGGGGCCAGCAGCGGCGTGAACAGCGCGGCCGCGCTCAGGTCGGCCACGCTGAAGGCGTCCCCCGCGAGGTAGCCGGACGGCTGCAGCTCGGCCTCGATCCGGTCCATGGCGCCGACGACGTCGACGCGCGCCGCGGCGGCGCTCTCCGCGCTCACGCCGTAGTCCATGCGCACCGCGCGCGTGGCGATCGGCGCGGTGGCGCGAAGCAGGCGCTCGCGACCGGGCGAGGGGTGCGTGAACAGCGTGCCGGCGACGAGGTCCGTGTCGGGCAGGGTGTGGTGCCAGACGAAGCGCCGCAGCGTCGGCCCGAGGTGCTCGTCGAACCAGTCCTCGAGCTCCAGCGCACGGGCGCGCTCGGCCGGGTCCGCGGGGTACAGCGCCGGCTCGGGGCGGTACTCCTCCAGGGCGGCGATGATCGCCGTCGAGTCGCCGATCCGGCGCCCGTCGAGCGCGACCACCGGCAGGCGGCGCTGGGCGCCGCGCGTGTGCACGAGCGCGCTCATGCCGTGCAGACCCGGCATGGGGACGCGGCGCTCGTGCGGGATCTGCTTGTGATCGAGCGCCCAGCGCGCCTTCTCGCTGTAGTGCGAGAGCTCGATGTGCCAGAGGACGACGGTCATGGCATCCCCCGCCGGCTCACTTCCCGGACTTCAGGTTGATCGCGACCTGCAACTGCACCGCGATCTTCACCGGATAGCCGGCCGGCGCGTCGGCGCACGGCTTGTCGGGCGCGCCCGGCGTGAGGCACACCCCGATCGTCACGGGCGTCGGCCCGGACGACAGCGGCAGCGAGAGCAGGCCCTTCGGCCCGACCTTGCCCGAGACCTTCACCGCGAACGGCGTCTCGGAGTAGCCGGTCGGCGTGAGCGGCGCATCGCAGGCGAGCGACATGCGACTGTCGAACGCGAGCCGCAGCTTCACGTACGCGGTGGCGGTCGCCGTCGCGCTCTTGAAGCCGAGCACCGCCCTCGTCGGCTGGGCGGCGTCGATCGTGACGATCGACGCCGGGTCGATCCGCAGCGTCGGCGCCCCGCCGCACGCCGGGTCATTGAGGATGTCGACGGCGCCGGGAACGATGTTCGCGGAGTTCAGGCTGACCGGGATGTCCTTGCCCAGCTTGACGGAGCCGACCACCGCGCCGCCGAGCCTGCCCGTCAGCGGGATCACCTCGGTGACGCCCGTGCCGATGATCGTCTGCCCGCCGGGGAGCGGCAGCGCGGGCACCTCGACCGTTGCCTGGCTGCCGGGCAGCAGGTCCACGCTGACCGTCGTCACCGGAGCCGTCCTGGCGGCCCGGCACTTGTGGGTCCCGGCGTGGTGCACGGCCTTCGTCGCCGGGCAGCGGGTGGCGGCGGCCGCCGGGCCGGCGAGGCTGAGGCCGGCGGCCGCGAGCAGGAGAACGGGCAGCGCGCGGACCGCCGGGCGAGGTGAGCTCATCTGCGTGGTCTACCAGAGCCGGCCGGCTACCCGCTGATCTTGTTGCACTGATCCTTCGCCGGACCCTGCAGGACGCTGGGCAGCTTCGCGACGCCGTCGAGGCATGCCTGCTTGGCCTTGCTCAGCGCGTCGGTGATGTTCGTGTTGCTCGAGCTGATCTGCTTGCAGGCGCTCGTCGCGACCGACTTGGCCGTCGCGTCGGTGAGCTGCGAAGCCTGGTCGAGGCACTTCTTCTGCGCCTCGGCCAGATTCGTCGAGGTGCCGGTCGAGGAGGTGGTCGACGCGGCCGGCGTGGAGGAGCTCGAGCTGCTCGTCGAGCTGCTGGAGCTGCCGCAGGCGCTCAGCGCGAGCACCGCGATCAGCGCGGGGACGATCAGCAGGGAACGTGAGATCATGGCCCGCAGCATAAGCCGATCGTCCAGATCGCGGCGCAGCCCTCAGGGGCACCGAGCGACGCACCGACAGGCGGGATATGCCGCCAGAACGCTCAATCCAGCCGCCCACCGGTACGGCCCGCACGACGAACGGCGCCACCGCCCGCCGGCGCCTCGCCCCGGGTGACCTCGCCGGGCTCGCCGTGATCGCCGTCGTCGCGTTCGCCGTGAGCGCCACGATCGGCCTGGACAGCCTCGCCGCCCCCATGGTGCTGCTGCTCGTGCTCGGGGCGCTCGTCCTCGCCGAGCAGAAGCTCGTGACCCCCGCTCGCGGCACGGCGCCGCGTCACGCCGCGGGCACGCGCGCCGGTCTCTGAGCCTCGGCTCAGCGCGCGGCCTGGGCGCTCGTCAGGTGCCACCCGTCGCACAGGTCGCAGCGATAGGGCTTGTGGCGCTCACCGAACCGGGTGCGATCCCAGAGCGCGGCCGCACGGGCCTCCGACTCGGTCGCGAACCAGCGCTTCGTGGCGCAGTTGCGCGCCCGCGCGTCGCCGCGACGCTGCTCCTCGGCGAACCAGCGCTCGATGTCACCCGGCATGGGCGGATCGTGGCAGACGGCGGCGCGGCGCCTCGCCAGCCTGTTGAATGGGGCTCGATGAACCTCGTCCCCCGCAAGTGGCACCTCGAGGGCCTCGTGTGCGGGCTGCGCGGGCACAGCGTCCCCGCGGCCGGGGTGAGCGAGCTGCGCCCGCAGGACGCGGGCCTCGGCGTCGACCTGCCGGACGGGCGCCGGCTCGCGCGCTGCACCCGCTGCGATGCCTGGCACGAGGTCACGGCGCCGCACCCGGCAGCGAGCACCGACCTCGGCGACCTGCACGCACTGCACGTCCCGCGCCGCGGTGAGGAGCTGCGCGAGGCGCTGGTGATGCGCATCATCGCGATCGACAAGGCGATCCACTCGATCCTGTTCGCGCTCGCGGCGATCGCACTGGGGATCATCGAGCTGAAGCTCGGCGGCCTGCACACCTTCGCCAACCGGCTGCTGAACAGCCTCAACAGCTCGACGACGCAGCCCTCGAGCTCCAGCGTGACGCACTGGCTGCACCGGCTGGCGGGACTGCGCCGCTCCCACCTGCAGCCGCTGCTGTTCGGCGCGGTCGCCTACGCCGTGCTGGAGGGCGTCGAGGCCTGGGGGCTGTGGCGCGAGCGCACGTGGGCCGAGTACCTCACGGTGATCGCGACCTCGGCGCTGATCCCGCTCGAGATCTACGAGCTGTCCGTGCGGGTCACGGCGCTGAAGCTCGTCGGACTCGTCGTGAACGTCGCGATCGTCGCCTGGCTCGTCTGGGCCAAGCGGCTGTTCGGGGCGCGGGGTGGCAGGCAGCGGCACGACCGTCCGGACCCCGCCGTGCTGTTCGCAGCGCCGGGCGCCGCGGGCTGACGTCCCGCCGCCGGAACCGTGCGGGCGGGCGGCTCAGGCGACCGGGTCGGCGTAGACCGCCGGCTCCTTCGTCACGCCGGCGGTGACGGCGGCGATCTGGTTGGGGCTGCCCAGCAGCGCGCTCTGCAGCTCGCTCTCGAGCACCAGCGCGTCGGCGGCCGGCGCATTCCATGCCTGGTCGTAGAGGCGCTTGGCGGAGCGGATCGCGTCGGGCGACTTCCCGGCGATCTCCGCGGCGAGCTCCTGCGCCGCGGCGAGCGGGTCCGGGGCGACGCGCGTCACGACGCCGAGCTCGGCGGCCTGCGTCCCGTCGAGGATGCGACCGGTGAAGGTCAGCTCCTTGGCGACGTCGATGCCGACGAGCCGCGGCAGCGTCTGCGTGATCGCCATGTCCGGCACCAGGCCCCAGCGGATCTCCATCACCGCCAGGCGCGCGTCCGGCGCCGCGATGCGGATGTCCGCGCCGAGCGCGATCTGCAGGCCGCCGCCGAAGCAGGCGCCGTGGACCGCCGCGATCACGGGGACGGGGACGAGCGTCCAGTCGTAGGCGACGCGCTGGGCGAGGTTCGCCAGGCTGCCCGGGTCACGAGCCAGCAGATCGCCCGTGCTGACCGGCCCGCTCATGAAGCTCGCGACGTCCAGGCCCGAGCAGAAGCTCGGGCCCTCGCCGTGCAGCACCACCGCGCGCACGCCGGGCTCGCTGCGCAGGCGCGCCGCCGCGGCGGCGATCGCCTGGAACATCGCGCCGTCGAGCGCGTTGTGCTTGTCCGCCCGCACCAGCCGCACCGTGGCGACGTGGTTCGAGACATCGATCCGGACGCGATCCTCGCTCATGGCCGCAGGATACGACCGGACGGGCACGTAGCGTCCGGGCGTCACTCCCTGTCCCATCCCGAAAGGAAGGTGACGCATGAGGAAGTCCGACCTGGTCGCCGACATCGCGCAGCGCAGTGGCCTCTCGCAGGCCGACAGCGGGCGGGCGCTCGACGCGGCCCTCGCCTCGATCGAGGCATCGCTGGCATCCGGGGGCGAGATCACGCTCACGGGGTTCGGCAAGTTCAAGACCACGCAGCGTGCCGCGCGCACGGGCGTGAATCCCGCCAGCGGCGCGCCGCTGCAGATCCCGGCGACGACCGTGCCGCGGTTCGTCGCGGGCTCGCGGCTCAAGCAGGCCGTCAGGTAGGCGGCTCATCGGGCGGCACGGAAGCCGCCCGCCTGCGCCACCGCGCCGATCACCCGCCGGCTCGATCCGAGCCGCCAGGATTCAAGGCCGTCGGCCGAGGGGTCGATGCCGGTCGTACGATGTCCCCCCGCATGCCCTTGGTGGTGCTCGGGCTGCTCACAGCCGGTGTTGCAGTCCACGGCGCACATGCGCTCCTGGGGCCGCACGACGCCGCCACGGATGCGGTCTTCGCGAACTGGTTCTACCTCGCGCTCGAACTCGGCGCCGTGGGCCTGTGCGCCGCGCGCGCGATCGTCGAGCCGCGTGAGCGCTGGGCATGGGCCGCCCTCGCGACGGGGATGGCGCTGTGGGCCGCGGGCGACCTGGCCTGGGCGGTCTGGCTCGACGGACTCAGCGATCCGCCCTTCCCGAGCATCGCGGACGCGCTCTACTTCGCCAGCTATGCCGCCCTCTACGTCGGCATCGTGCTGCTCCTGCGGGCGCGGGTGCGCCCGTGGAGCCCGCAGCGCTGGGTCGACGGGCTGATCGGCGGGCTGACGACGGCCGCGATCGCCTCCGCGCTGATCTTCCCGGCCGTCCTGCACGCCACCGAGGGGAGCGCGGCGGCGGTCGCGGTCACGCTCGCCTATCCGCTCCTCGACCTGCTGCTCCTCTGCTTCGTCGTCGTCGCAATGGCGCTGAACCGCTGGCGCCGAGACCGCACCTGGCTGCTCCTGGGCGCCGGCCTCGTCTGCATGGCCGTCGCCGACTGCATCAGCACCTACCAGGAGGCCACCGGCCGCTACAGCGCCGGGACGATCCTGGACTCCCTCTGGCCGCTGGCCCTCGTCCTGTTGGCCGCCGCGGCGTGGCAGCCCGTGCGCCCGGCGCGCGACCTGGGGACCGGCTACCGCGCCGCCTTCCTCCCCGGGATCTTCGCGATCGCCGCGCTGGGGCTGCTCATCTATGCGGGCCTTGCGACGGTCGACACGCTCGCGGTCGTCCTCGCCGGAAGCGCGCTCGGGCTCGTGGTGGCGCGCGCCGCCCTGCTGCTGCGCGAGAACCACCGGCTGCTCTCGGCGGCGACCCGCGAATCGCTGACCGACGGCCTCACCGGGCTCGCGAACCGGCGCGCGCTGCTGCGCGCGCTCGACGACTACTTCGCGCACGGCGAGCCGCAGCACGCGTGGAGCCTGGCCCTGTTCGACCTCAACGGCTTCAAGGCCTACAACGACACCTTCGGGCACGCCGCAGGCGACGACCTGCTGCGCCGCCTGGCCTCACAGCTCGACGCGGCGCTCGGCGGCCGCGCCCGGGCCTACCGGCTCGGCGGCGACGAATTCTGCGTCCTCGTCGAAGCCGCGACGGAGCCCGGCGACGCGCTGCTCGCGGACGCGGTCGCGGCGCTGGGCGCCACGGGCGACCAGCTGTCGGTGTCCACGTCGATCGGATCGGTGGTGATGCCCGCCGAGGCCGCGAGCGCCGGCGACGCGCTGCTGCTGGCCGACCAGCGCATGTACGCCGACAAGGGTGCCCGCTCGCGCGGCTCGCGCGGCCAGGCCCGCGAGGTGCTGCTGCAGCTCCTGAACGAGCGCGAGCCCTGCCTCCTGCGTCACATGAGCGACGTCGCGATCCTGACCCGCAACGTCGGCCTGCGCATGGGCCTCTCGGCCGAGGATCTCGACGTCGCGGTGCGCGCAGCCGAACTGCACGACGTCGGCAAGGTCGCGATCCCCGACTCGATCCTGCACAAGGACGCCCCGCTCGATGCCGACGAGCGGCGGTTCATGCGCAAGCACACCCTGATCGGCGAGCGCATCATCGCCGCCGCGAGCGCGCTGCGACCGGTGAGCGCGATCGTGCGCTCCTCGCACGAGCGCTGGGACGGCGCGGGCTACCCGGACGGGCTCGCCGCCGCCGAGATCCCGCTCGCAGCGCGCATCGTGTGCGCATGCGACGCGTTCGACGCGATGACGACCGCTCGCCCCTATCG
>JADGPM010000275.1 GCA_017882425.1 Solirubrobacteraceae bacterium | reverse complement strand
GCGCCCAGCGGCGGTACTCAGCGGGCGTGCCCGCGCCGAACTCCCGCCAGCGCGGGTCCTCCTCGAAGGCCAGCGCGCCGGACTGCAGCGCCGCGGCCAGTTCGGGCGAGGCGTACTGCGAGCGGTGGGGGATCGCGGCGCGGGAGGCCAAACCAGCTGAGAACGTCTTTCAGAATGAGGGTGCGGTCGGGGCGGTCCCCGCGGCAAGTTGGGCGGCGCACGGTGCCGCAGCAGGCGCCGGCGGTACCTGCAAGCTGCCTGGTGTCGAGCCAACGCCGCCATGCGGGCGCAATCCGGGCGTGCCACTCACGATGAAGGCCGTTCTAGGTCGCCGCGAGCTCCTCGGCGCCGTCGCGCGAGCGCCGCGAGACGCCGTCCTCGTCGGCGGCCGCGGCGACGGCGGCGGCGACCGAGGTGACGACGTCGCGGTTGAAGACGCTCGGCACGATGTAGTCGGGGGCGAGCTCGTCGGCGGCCACCGTCGCGGCGATCGCGTGCCCGGCGGCGACCTCCATCCGCGTCGTGATCGCGCTGGCGCGCACGTCGAGGGCGCCGCGGAAGATCCCCGGGAAGGCGAGCACGTTGTTGATCTGGTTGGGGTAGTCCGAGCGGCCTGTCGCGATCACCGCGGCGAGGCCAGCGATCTCGTCCGGGGAGATCTCGGGGGTCGGGTTGGCCATCGCGAAGACGACGGCGCCAGGCGCCATCGAGGCGATCCCGGCGACGCTGACCGCGCCCGGCACCGACACGCCGATGAAGACGTCGGCGCCAGCGAGCGCCTCGTCGGCGCTGCCGCGGAAGTTCTCGGGGTTGGTCTCCTCGGCGTAGCGCGCCTTGACCGCAGTCAGGCCGTCGCGGCCACGGTAGATCGTGCCGGAGCTGTCGGCGCCGATCACGTGGCGCACGCCGGCGGCGATCAGCGTCTCGCTGACGGCGACGCCAGCCGCGCCGATCCCGCTGACGACGACCTTGACGTCCTCGACGCGCTTGCCGACGACACGCATCGCGTTCAGGAAGGCGGCGAGCACGACGACCGCGGTGCCGTGCTGGTCGTCGTGGAAGACGGGAATGTCGAGCGACTCGCGCAGACGCGCCTCGACCTCGAAACAGCGCGGCGCCGCGATGTCCTCGAGGTTGATGCCGCCGAATCCGGGGGCGATCGCCTGGACCGTAGCGACGATCTGGTCGGGGTCCTTGGTGTCGAGGCAGATCGGCCAGGCGTCGACGCCGCCGAACTCCTTGAACAGCTGGGCCTTGCCCTCCATCACCGGCATCGCCGCCTGGGGGCCGATGTCGCCGAGCCCAAGCACGGCGCTGCCGTCGGTGACGACGGCGACCGTGTTGCGCTTGATCGTCAGGTTCCAGACCTTCTCGGGGTCCTCGGCGATCGCCGTGCAGACCCGGGCGACACCCGGCGTGTAGGCCATCGAGAGGTCGTCGCGCGTCTTCACCGGTGCCTTGGAGTTCATCTCGATCTTGCCGCCGAGGTGAAGCAGGAAGGTGCGGTCGGAGACCTGCTCGACCTCGACCCCCTCGACCCGGCCGCAGGCGGCGACGATCGCCTGGGCGTGCGCGTCGTCGGAGGCGAGCACGCTGACGTCGCGCGTCTTGCTGCCCGGGTGCACGCGCACGAGATCGATCGCCCCGAGCAGGCCGCCGGCGTCGGCGATCGCGCGCGCGAGATCGGCGAAGCTGCCCGGCCGGTCGTCGAGACGGACGCGCAGGGTGAGGCTGAACGATGCCGACGGGTGCGCCATGGGCGCTCAGAGTATGCACCCCGCCGGTGGCCGCTGCGGCGCTGGTACTACGATTGCGCCCATGGACTTCGGCGTCGGCTACTTCCCCACCCACGACGGAATCGGCCCGGGCCCGCTCGCGCGGATGCTCGAGGAGCGCGGCCAGGAGTCGCTCTTCTTCGCCGAGCACACCCACATCCCGGCGAGCCGGGAGAGCCCCTACCCCGGTGGCGGGGCGCTGCCGCAGAAGTACTGGCACTGCTACGACCTGTTCGTCGCGCTGACCGCGGCCGCCGTCGCGACGAGCAGGCTGCGCGTCGGCAGCGGCATCTGCCTGATCATCGAGCGAGACCCGATCGTCACGGCCAAGGAGGTCGCGAGCATCGACCACCTCTCCGGCGGGCGCCTGGAGTTCGGCGTCGGCGCGGGCTGGAACCGCGAGGAGATGGTCAACCACGGCACCGACCCGCGCACGCGCATGAGGCTGATGGCCGAGCGCGTCGAGGCGATGAAGGCGATCTGGACGCAGGAGGAGGCGAGCTACCACGGCGAGTTCGTCAACTTCGATCGGATCTGGTCGCATCCCAAGCCGGCGCAGCGTCCGCACCCGCCGGTGCTCGTCGGCGGGCTCGGCCCGACCGTGCTCGACCGCGTGCTCGCCTTCGGCGACGGCTGGCTCCCCAACTACACCGACGACCTCATCGAGCGCATGGCCGAACTGGCGGCACGCGCGCAGCGGCCGATCGAGGTCGACGTTCTCGGCATGGCGCCCGACGCGCGCGCGCTCGAGCGTGTCCGCGACGCCGGCGCCCGGCGCGCGCTGCACTGGCTGCCGACCGGCTCGAGCGGGACCGTCGAGGCCGCGCTCGAGCACTGGGAGGCGGCGATCGTGGAGCTCAACGGCGGGTGAGCCCCGAGCGCTCGCGCGAGCGCTTCGCTGCAGCGACGCACGCGCTGCTCGCGACCGCCGACAGCTCCGGCGCCCCCCACATCGTCCCGATCGTCTTCGCGCTCGCGGGCGACACGATCTACAACGCCGTCGACCACAAGCCCAAGCGCACGACGGCTCTGCGGCGCGTGCACAACGTCCTCGAGAACCCCCGCGCGGCCGTCCTCGCCGAGCACTACAGCGACGAGTGGGCGGAGCTCTGGTGGGTGCGCGCCGAGGGAGTCGTGCGCGTGATCGAGGCCGCCGGCGCGGAGGGCGCGACGGCGCTCGAGCTGCTCGCGGCGCGCTATGAGCCCTACCGGCGCGAGCGGCCGCCCGGTCCGCTGCTGGCGATCGACGTCGCGCGCTGGAGCGGATGGGCGGCGAGCGTTGGCTGAGCGGCCGCCGCGGAGTATGCTCGGGACAACCCGCACAGGAGACGTGAGAATGGCCTTCGAAGTAGGGACAGTCGTGATAGCGAACGCCCAGTCGATCACCCGCGGGCCGCGCCCCGGGGTGATCGAGGAAGTGCTCCGCGGAGAACCATCGCCGCGTTACCGCGTGCGCTGGGAGGACGGCCGCGAGAGCATCTACACGCCCGCGAGCGGGACGCTTCAGGCCAAGCCGCGCCGCCGCAAGGCAAAGCAGGCCTAGCGCCCGGGCCGCCCGGCGCCGCAGCGACGGCGCGGGCGCCGGACGTCTGAGAGAGTGCGCGCCGTGCACACGATCACGCTCGAGGAGCACTGCCTGACACCCGAGCTGCGCGAGGCGCTCGGCGAGCAGATCCACCCCTACTACCCAGTGCACCGCTGGCCGCCGGCGCTCGAGGCGAAGCTGTCGGACATCGGCGAGGGGCGCATCGCCGAGATGGACGCGGCCGGCATCGGCATGCAGGTGCTCTCGACCGCGCAGCCCGGGCTCGAGCACGTCCCGGCGCCGCGCGCGATCGCTGTGGCAAGCGCCTTCAACGACGCCGTCGCCGCCGCGGTCGCCGCCCACCCCGACCGCTTCGCCGGCTTCGCCGCGCTGCCGACCGCCGACCCCACCGCCAGCGCGCAGGAGCTCGCGCGCGCCGTCGGCGAGCTGCACATGGTCGGCGCGATGGTCAACGGACGCACGCTCGAGCGCTTCCTCGACGAGCGCTTCTTCTGGCCGATCTTCGAGGCCGCCGAGGCGCTGGGCGTCCCGATCTACCTGCACCCGATGCCGCCGCCCAAGGCGGTCTACGACCTCTACTACGCGGGCTTTGGCGACGACGTCGGCTTCATGCTCGGCGCCGGCGCCTGGGGCTGGCACGTCGAGATCGGCCTGCACTCGCTGCGGCTGATGCTGGCCGGCGTGTTCGACCGCTTCCCGGCCCTGCAGCTGATCGTCGGCCACATGGGCGAGGTGCTGCCGTTCATGATCGAGCGCGCGACCGGGGCGCTCGGGCGCGCGATCGCGCTCGAGGCGGTCAGGCACAAGATGGCGCTGACGCCGACCGAGTACTTCCGCCGCAATTTCCACATCACCACGAGCGGCTTCTTCAGCGACCCGCCGCTGCGCTGCGCGATCGACGTGATCGGCGCCGAGCGCGTGCTGTTCGCGGTCGACTACCCCTTCAGCGACAACGCGACCGCGCGGCGCTTCATCGACACCGCCGCGCTCAGCGACTCCGAGCGCGAGCTGATCGCCCACGCCAACGCGCAGCGGCTGCTGAAGCTCTGAGGGTTCGGCGCATGCGCCGAACCCCGGGACGGCGCATGCGCCGTCCCGCCGTCGGGTGCATGCACCCGACGGAACATCAGGGGTGGATGACCGCCGCCCAGTCCAGTGCCCCGTTGCGCGCGGCGGGGATGAAGTCCATGCCGTCGGGGGTGTTGAGGTAGCCGGGCCCGGTGCCGGGATGGTCGGTGTGCCCGTACTGCCAGACGATGCGGTCGCTGCGCGGATCGATCACGACGACGCGGTCGCGGTAGTCGTCGTTGACCGCGATGTCGCCGTTGGGCAACGGCATCGCCAGCGACGGGTGGTTGAGCGCGGCCGTGCCGCTGGCCGGGCCGTAGCGCCACGAGACGTGGCCGTGGCTGTCCATCACGATCACGTGGCCGGGGTTTGAGTAGTCGGCGAGCAGCACGTGGTCGCCGGGCAGCGGCTGGGGGTCGGAGGGGTAGGCGACCGGCGCCTGCACCGACCAGCGCAGGGTGCCATTGGC
>JADGPM010000274.1 GCA_017882425.1 Solirubrobacteraceae bacterium | reverse complement strand
TGCTCGGGTACGCGATCGTCGGCGACGACGTCAACGGCGACGGCCTCGCCGACATCGCCATCGGCGCACCCATGGCCGGCGCCCCGTCCAAGAGCGGCGGCGGCGCGGTCTACGTCGTCTTCGGCTCGGCGCACCCCACGAGCATCTCGACGACCGCGCTCTCGTTCTCGGGCTATACCAACGCGACGACGAACCCGGCGACCCCGTCGCCGCTGGGCAGCCGCTACGACGGCTTCCAGCAGAACTCCCACACCGGCATGTCACTCGCGGCGCTCCCCGACGTCAATCGGGACGGCTACAACGACATCGCCGCGGGCGCGCCCGACGCCGACCTCCACCGCCCCGGCGGCGGCGGCGTCGCCGTGCTCTACGGCAAGCCCAAGGGCGTCCACATCACGCTCAACGACCTGTGGCAGAACGGCTACCCGTACTTCTTCCACGTCGACTATCCCGCGCTCGACAACCAGCACGTCGGCATGAGCATCGCGAGCGTCGGCGACATGATGGGCAACGGCGGCTGGGACATCGCCATCGGCGCACCGCAGGCCGACCCCGGCGGGCGCGCGAACGCGGGCTCGGTCTGGATCATCAATGCGCATCTCCCGCCGGTCACGGGCTGCCTCAAGCCGACCGTCGACGCGAGCTGCCCGTGGATCAAGCTCCGCAGCCTCTCGGCGGCGCAGGGCTACCGCATCGACGGCGCCGTCGCGGGCGACCAGCTGGGCACCTCGCTGGCCGGCATCGGCGACCAGAACGGCGACCACCTCCCCGATCTCGCGATCGGCGAGGCCGGCGCCTCGCCGCTCGCGCGGGCGCACGCGGGCGCCGTCGTGGTCGTGCCAGGACAGACAAGCTCGGTCACGCGCGACCTCGCGGTCACCGCTCCGCTGCAGGCCGTCGACGGCGCCCAGGCGGGAGGCGGCCTCGGGGCCGCGCTCGCCGCGGCCGGCGACCGCAACGGAGATGGTCGCGGCGACATGCTGATCGGCGCCCCGGGGGAGTCGTCCGCGGCCGGGGCCGCCTACCTCGTGAACGGAGCGCCCGGGACGTCGGATCTCGCCCTCGCGGCCTCGAAGATCGCGCCCGCCGCCGCGGGAGCGATGACGGGTAGCGCGGTGGCGGCCGGCTCGGCGCTCGACGGCGCCGGAGCGGATGCGGTCGTGGCCGCACCCGGCTCCGGCGGGTCGGGCGCCTGGTTCGTCGTCGGCGGCAGCTGACCCGGGCGCGGCGCGGCTGCTTTCCCCGGGCCTGACGCTCAGGCCGCGGGGAGCAGCTCGGCGATCTGCTCGAGGCACTGCGTCCAGCCGCGGCGAGCCATCTCGGGCATCTCGTCCGAGCTCATGAAGGTGTTCGTCAGCGACACCGCCGTGCGGCCATCGCCGAGATCGGTGAAGGTCACGGCCGTCGAGGCTGCAGTCAGCCCCGGGTGGTTCTCGACCCGGCCTCCGAACGCAAGCCGGCTCGGCTCCTCGAACTCGCTGAACGTGCCGATGTTGGGGAACTCGGTGCCGTCGGGCATGACCATGACCAACGAGAATTCGCCGCCCGGGCGGGGATCGAGAACGACCGAGCCCGGCTTGATCGTGACCGGGCGCGGGCCGAACCACTTCTCGATCTGCTCGGGCGTCGTCCAGGCGGCCCAGACGAGCTCGCGCGGCGCGTCGAACGTCCGCTCGATCGTGATCGCGTGCTCGGCGAGGCTGGGTGTCTCGGGCATGGTCTGCTCCTTCGTCATGGCGTGTCCTGCGAGGTCGTGCGCAGGTGGTCATCGAGTTGATCGAAGCTGGCTTCCCAGAAGTGGCGATAGTGCTCGAGCCAGCCGGTCGCCTCCTGGAGCGGTTCGCTGCGCAGGCGCGACGGACGTAGCTGCCGGTCCCGGCCTCGCGTGACGAGGCCCGCGCGCTCGAGCGCCTTGATGTGCTTGGAGACCGCCTGCAGGCTCAGCGGGAACGGCTCGGCGAGCTCGCCGACGGTCGCCGCCCCCTGACCGAGGCGCGCAAGGATCGCCCGGCGGGTCGGATCCGCGAGCGCGGCGAACGTGAGGCTGAGCTGGTCGGCAGCGGGCATCGCTATTCATCCGTTCAGTTGATCAACTAGTTGGATGAATAACGGCATCCGCCCGGATTGTCAAGTCCGGACGCGACGGGGCGTCCGCCTGCCCGGCGTGGCCGGTAGCCTGGCGCGATGGCTGACGGCACCCCCATCCGGACCGCGATCATCGGCTACGGCCTCTCCGGACGCATCTTCCACGCCCCGTTCATCGCGGCGAACCCGCGCTTCTCGCTCGAGGCCGTCTCGACGAGCGACCCGGCCCGGCGCGAGCAGGCCCGGCACGACCACCCTGGCATCCAGATCGCCGGATCGCCCGCGGAGCTGCTGGCGCAGCGCTTCGACCTCGTCGTGCTCGGATCCCCGGCGCACGTGCATCTCGAACAGGGCCTGGCGGCGCTCGCCAACGGCGCCGCACTCGTCATCGACAAGCCCTTCGCGGCATCGGTCGCCGAGGCCGAGCAGCTGATCTCGGCCGCGGAGTCGGCGGGCCGGCCCCTGATCGTCTTCCAGAACAGGCGCTGGGACGGCGACTTCCTGACCGTCCGCAAGCTGCTCGACACCGGCGCCCTCGGTGACGTGCATCGCTTCGAGTCGACCTTCGAGCGCTGGTCGCCGGCGCTCGGCGATCGCTGGCAGGACACGACCACGACGAGCCAGGGCGCGGGGATCCTCTTCGACCTCGGGAGCCACCTCGTCGACCAGGCGCTGCAGCTCTTCGGGCCGGCGACCGTCGCGGCTGCCGAGCTCTCGATCCTGCGCCCCGGCGGCATGAGCGCGGACGAGGCGTTCGTCTCGCTGCTGCACGACAGCGGCACCCGGTCCCACCTGACCATGAGTCGATTCGCGACGCGCTCCGGGCCGCGCTTCCGCGTCCTCGGGTCGAGCGCGGGGTACGTCGTCTACGGGCTCGACGGGCAGGAGCCGGCCCTCGTGGCGGGCGCCTCGCCGGCCGCTGCGGACTTCGGGCTCGAGCCGGAGGGCGCGTGGGGCACGCTCGGCATCGACGGCTCGGATGCACCGCCCGTCGCCGTGCCCACGGAGCGAGGCGACTACGGCCGCTTCTACGCGGGCGTCGCCGCTGCGCTCCGCGACGACGCCCCGCCACCCGTCGAACCTGCCGACGCCCTCGCGACGCTCCGCATCATCGCCCGGGCGCACGAGATCGCAGGGCTCTGACGCTCACTCCAGCGCGAACGATCCCGTGACGAGCTCGCCCGCGGGCTCGTAGGTGCC
>JADGPM010000273.1 GCA_017882425.1 Solirubrobacteraceae bacterium | reverse complement strand
GGGCTGCGGGGCGGGCATCGGCGGCAGCGATGCTCGCACAGACGGCGGGCGGCTCTGGACCCGCTCAGGCGGCGGGCGCGCCGAAGCGCAGGCCGTCGAGCGCGAGCCCGAGGAACCGCTCCCAGCCCGCCCCGGGACGCCAGGGCGCCGTCGTCATGACCTGCCCGACGCCGCACATGATCGCCGGGATGTCGTCGACGCTGGCGTCGGGGCGCAGCTCGCCGGCGTCCACGCCGGCCGCGATGATCGCCGCCGTCGCTGCGAGCAGGCGGTCCTTCTCGGCGCCCGCGCACTCCATGAGCTCCGGGCGCTCGGCCATGATCTGCGCCATGGCCGCGTCCCCCTCGACCCTGCGGGCGGAGTCGTGCAGCAGGGCGAAGAGGCGGTCCCAGGGCGATCCGGGGGCGTCGCGCGCCGCCTCGGCGAGGTCGGCCAGCAGGGCGAAGTGCTCGACCGCCAGGGCGCGGAACAGCTCGTCCTTCGTCGCGAAGTGGCGGTAGAGCGTCCCGACGCCCAGGCCCGCGCGGCGCGCGATCTCATCGATCTGGACGCCGGTCCCGTACTCCGCGAACGCGGCCCTCGCCGCCTCCAGGATGTGCTCGCGGTTGCGGCGCGCGTCGGCGCGCATCGGGCGCTCGGTCTTGGCGTTGGCGGTCACGGGCATGTGCGGGGACGACGGGAATCGAAAAGCGGAACCATGGTTCCGCTATGGTGTCGCAAAGCGGAACCGGAGTTCCTCTTCCGCTTGATTCTAGCCTGATCCACGCCCTCCTTCATTCACCGGAAAGCACGATGTCGACGCCCACGCTCGCACCCCCGGCCGCCGCCCGCTCCACCCACGTCGGCGGCGTCCACAAGAACCTGATCCTCGCCCTGCTGGCCGCCAGCCAGTTCGTCGTCGTGCTCGACGCGTCGATCACGAACGTGGCGCTGCCGTCGATCGGCCGCGCGCTGAGCTTCTCCCAGGACAACCTCTCGTGGGTCGTCAACGCGTACACGCTCACCTTCGGCGGCTTCCTGCTGCTCGGCGGGCGCCTGGCCGACCTGCTCGGGCGCCGGCGCATCTACATGACCGGCCTCGTGCTGTTCGCCGCCGCGTCACTCGTCGGCGGCCTGGCGCAGAACGAGGCGATGCTCATCGCCTCGCGCGCCGTCCAGGGCCTGGGCGCGGCGCTGCTCTCCCCCGCGGCGCTCTCGATCCTCACCACGACGTTCAGCGAGGGCACCGAGCGCAACCGCGCGCTGGGCGTGTGGGGCGCCGTCGCGGGCTCCGGCGGGGCCGTCGGCGTGCTGCTGGGCGGCATCCTCACCGAATACCTGAACTGGCGCTGGGTGCTGTTCGTGAACGTGCCGATCGCCGTCGGCGCCGTCTTCCTCGCGCCTCGCCTGATCACCGAGAGTCGCGCCCAGGAGCGCCCCGAGACCTTCGACGTCGCCGGCGCGATCACCGTCACCGGCGGATTGTCGCTGCTCGTCTACTCGCTCGTGAACGCCAACACCGCCGGCTGGGGCTCGACCGAGACGATCGTCCTGATCGCCGCGAGCGTCATCCTGCTCGTGTCGTTCATCGTCATCGAGCGCCGCTCCAAGGCGCCGCTCGTGCCGTTCGACGTGTTCTCCTCGCGCACCCGCACCGGCTCCTACGTCGTCGGCGTGCTGCTCGCAGCGTCGCTGTTCGCGATGTTCTTCTTCATCTCGCTCTACATGCAGCAGGTGCTGCACTGGTCTGCGATCCGCTCCGGGCTGTCCTACCTGCCGCTCGGCCTGACGATCATCTTCGCGGCCGGCGCAGGCTCCCAGCTCGTCAACCGCGTCGGCTTCAAGCCGGTGCTCGTGACCGGGCTCCTGTTCGTGACGGCCGGGATGCTGTGGTGGTCGCAGATCGACGTGCGCGGAACCTTCCTGAAGGACGTCCTGGGGCCGGAGCTCGTCGCCGCGGTCGGCCTGGGGCTCTCGTTCGTCAGCGTGACGATCGGCGGCACCTCGGGGATCTCCGAGGACGAGGCGGGCCTGGCCAGCGGCCTGCTCAACGCCGGCCAGCAGGTCGGCGGCGCGCTCGGGCTGGCGATCCTCGCGGCGATCGCGACCGCGCGGACCGACGCCGCAGGCGGCCCGCTCTCGCACGCGCTGACCTCGGGCTTCCAGGCGGCGTTCCTGACGGGCGCCGGCTTCGCCCTGCTCGGCGCGATCCTCGCCATGACGCTCGTCTCCAACGCCGACAGCCGCGAGCTGCTGGAGGCGGCCACCGAGGGGGCGCCGGCCGGCTGAGCCCTCTCAGTCCGCGGTCGCCCGCGGGTGGGCCCGGAAGTACTGGTCCTTCAGGCGCTCGGCGGAGAGGTGCGTGTAGATCTGGGTCGTCGCGATGTCGGCGTGCCCGAGCATCTCCTGCAGGGCGCGCAGGTCGCAACCGCCGGCGAGCAGGTGCGTCGCGAACGTGTGGCGCAGCGTGTGCGGGCTCATGCGGTCCTGCAGGCCGGCCGCCGCCGCGTGGCCCTGGACGATCTTGTAGAGCCCCTGGCGCGTGAGCCCGCCGCCGCGCTGGTTGACGAACAGGTGCGGCTCCTCACGCAGCCCGACGAGACGCGGGCGGCCGTGGCGCAGGTAGTAGCGCACGGCGGTCACCGCCTCGCGGCCGACGGGGACGAGCCGCTCCTTCGAGCCCTTGCCGCGCGCGCGCAGGACGCCGGCGTCGAGATCGACGTCCCCCACATGCAGGCCTGTGGCCTCCGACGCGCGCAGGCCACAGGCGTACATCAGCTCCAGGAGCGCCCGGTCGCGCATCGCCGCGGGCGACCCGCCGCGCGGCGCGTCGAGCAGGCGCGCCACCTCGTCACGGCTGAGGACCTGCGGCAGGCGCTGCGTCTTGCGGGGCGCGCGCAGATCGGCCGTCGGATCGTGGTCGATGAGCTCCTGGCGACGCAGGTGGCGGTAGAAGGAGCGCAGGCACGCGGCCTTGCGCTGCAGCGTGGCGGGCGCGACGGGCCCGCGCTCGGCGGTGCCGGCCGCGAGCTCGTCGAGGAAGCCGGCGATGTCGCCGTGCTGCACCGTCAGGAGGTCGCCGTCGCGACGGTCGAGGTAGGCGCCGTACTGCAGGAGGTCCGAGCGGTAGGCCTCGAGCGTGTTGCGCGACAGCCCGCGCTCGAACTCCAGGTAGGCCAGGAAGTCCAGGACCTGATGCTCGAAGGAGCGCGTCGTCTGCGTGGGGACAAGTGCCATCCCCGTCAGGTTCGGGGCGGACACGGCGCGTTCCTTGCCGGTGCAAGGTCGTGTGCGCGGCGCCGGGCGCGCGGATCAGCCGCGCAGGCGCTCACGCAGCCACATCAGCCCGATCAGCGTCTTGGAGTCGCGCGTCGCCGCGAGTGCCCCGTCGAGGTCGTCGAGGGGCCAGCGGACGACCTCGATCCGCTCGTCCTCCTCGGCCTGCGCGTGCGCGGCGGAGAGCTGCGTCGCGTGGAACAGGTGGACGACCTCGTCCAGGACGCCCAGACTCGTGCAGAAGTCGAGGATCGGCTCCCAGCGCGCCGCAGAGTGACCGATCTCCTCGGCGAGCTCGCGACGGGCGGTCTGAAGCGGCGGCTCACCCGCGACGTCAAGCTTGCCCGCGGGGATCTCGAGCGCGTCAGGGTCGCTGACCGCCTGGCGCGGCTGGCGGACGAGCAGCAGATGCGTCTCGTCGTGGACGACGATGCCGACGGCGCCCGGGTGATGGACGATCTCGCGCTCGATCTCCTCACCGTCGGCGTAGCGGAAGCGATCGCGCGTCACGCTGACGATGTTGCCCGCCCAGATCGGGACGCTGCCGATCCGCTCGAAGCGCCGTTCGCGCGCCCCGCTCACGCCTCGGCCTCCCCCACGACCGCTGCCAGGACCGACCCCGCCGCCAGCGCCGCGGCGAAGAACAGCTCGTCCTCGTCGATGCCGCGGCCCATCGTCCGCTCGGGCAGGCCGGCGGTGCGATACCCCGCGAGGTCCGCGGCGCCCTCGCGCACGCGGTGCGCCCCGCCGGCGGGGACGAGCTCCCCGCCGCCGGGTGGCACGGCGACGGTGACGCCCGCGAGCAGGAGGTCCAGGACGGTGCGGCTGTGGTGCGAGAGGCCGCGGTGGCGCGCGCGCTCGTCGCCGCTGGACATCCGCGCGCACAGCACGACCGGGCAGCCCAGTGCGAGCGCCGCGTGCGCGCTGTCGAGCGCGGTCATGCCGCCGTGGCCGAGCGCGGAGGCCGAGCCCAGGATCCCCGGCCCGGGAGCGCACAGCGCCGCGTCCCAGCCGAGGTCGTGCAGCCCGTGGTGGATCGCGCCGGCGGCCGAGATCGCCTCGCCCTCGCCGCCGTACGCCGCGCCGGCGGTCAGGAAGCCCGCGAGCAGCCCGCGCTCGCGCAGCGTGCGCACCACGCGGGAGTGGCCGCCCGGCAGCGCGCCGCCGGGCGTCTGGACGTATCCCAGCCGGAGCCCGGGACGACCCTGTGCGGCCGCCCACGCGAGCGGCGCGAGCTGGCCGTGCAGCGAGGCCACCGCCACCGGCCGGACCAGCGGGACGTGCAGCTCCGGGCCCTCGACAGGCAGCACGGCGTGCTGGAGCGAGGAGTAGTTGAGCTTCATCACGTGCGCACCCGTCGCGCCCGCGCCGTCCAGGCCGCGCGTGAGGTTGACGTGGACGACGTCAAAACCGCCGGAGCCCAGGCCGAGGTCGGCGGCCTGGGTGTTGACGACGACGTCGTCGCCGGGCTGCGCGGCGCCCACCAGCGTGACGTCGGCGATCGCCGCGCGCGGTCCCCGGCCCGGGACGTCGACGCTGAGGCGCTGCTCGGGCCCGTCCGCCGGGCCCGCCTCCACGACGCGTCCGCGGCGCAGGACGAGGGTCATCCGAGGTCCCGCAGCTCGTCGAGCAGCGCGAACGTCACGTCGAGCATGCCCTCCAGCGAGGACTGGCTGACGCGCTCGTCCGGCTGGTGGTTGCGCTCGGTCCCGTTTGCGAGGTTCGTGCAGGAGAACCCCTGCGCCTCGAGCGCGTTCGCATCCGACCCCCCGCCGGTGAGGATCCGCCGCGGCTCATAGCCGCAGGTGCGCAGCGCCGCCTCGGCCGCGAGCACCTGTGGCGCGCCCGTGCGGTGCCGGTAGCCCTCGAACAGGCGCTCGGCCATCACGTCGACGTCGCATTCGCACTCCGGGTCGTTGGCGGCGTCGTGCAGGTGCTCGATGGTCTCGGCGACGATCTCGTCGACCGCGCCGTCGGACAGCGAGCGGGCCTCGCCGATGATCCGGCAGCGCTCGGGGACGACGTTCGTCCCGGCGACGCCGCCGTGGATCCGGGCGACGTTCAGCGTCGTCTCCTCGTCGATGCGGCCCGTGCGCATCGACGCGATCGCCTTCGCCGCGGCGACGATGGCGCTGCGGCCGTCCTGCGGGCGGATGCCGGCATGGGCGGCGCGCCCGATCAGCTCGGCCTCCCAGCGCACGTAGGTCGGGGAGGCGACGACGATCTCGCCGATCGGCGAGGCGTGGTCGTAGACGTAGCCGAACTCCGAGCGCAGGGTGCCCACGTCGAACGCCTTGGCACCGGCGAGCGCGCGCTCCTCGCTGACGGTGAAGAGCAGCTCGACGGCGACGGGCGAGCCCTCGATCGCCGTCCGGCGCGCCAGCTCGAGGAACACCGCGACCGCGGCCTTGTTGTCGGCGCCCAGGATCGTGTCCCCCGCGCTCTCCCAGCCTCCGTCGACGAGGACCGGCTCGATCGGGCCCTCGTGCGGGACGGTGTCCAGGTGCGCGCAGAGCAGCACGCTGCGCTCCGAGCGCCCGGGGATGCGCGCGAGCAGGTTGCCGCACTGCGCCCGCGCGGCCTGCGCGGCCCCGTCCTCCTCGACGGCGATGCCGAGCGCTCTCAGCTCGGCCGACACGCGATCGGCCATCGCGCGCTCCTGCCCCGAGGGGCTGGAGATCGCGCACAGCTCGGCGAAGGTGTCGTTCAGCCGGCGGCGCTCGACCTCCGAGGCCGGTCTCATGCGATCGCTAGGCCGTGGGGCGGCTGGCGCGGACCTCGCCGTGCGGCTCGCTCTCGGCCGTCGCGCCGTGATGGGCGATCGCGCGCTCGAGCGCTGCGGCGACGAAGTCGCGGAACAGCGGCGCCGGCCGCTCGGGCCGGGACTTGAACTCGGGGTGGTACTGCGAGGCGACGAAGAACGGGTGCTGGTCACGCGGCAGCTCGATGACCTCGACGAGCCGCTCGTCGGGCGAGGTGCCCGAGACGACGAGCCCGGCGGCCTCCAGGCGCTTGCGCAGGCTGATCGACACCTCGTAGCGATGGCGGTGGCGCTCGTAGACGACGGCCTCGTCGTAGATCTCCCGGGCTTGGGTGCCGGGGTGGAGCTTGATCGGGTCGGCGCCGAGGCGCATCGTGCCGCCGAGGTCGGAGACCTCCTTCTGCTCGGGGAGCAGGTCGATCACGGGCCACTCGGTCTCGATGTCGAACTCCGTCGAGTTGGCGCCGTCCATGCCGGCGACGTGGCGGGCGAACTCGCAGACAGCCATCTGCATGCCCAGGCAGACGCCCAGGTACGGGATCTGCAGCTCGCGGGCGACCCGCACGGCGCGGATCTTGCCCTCGATGCCGCGCCCGCCGAAGCCGCCGGGCACGAGCACGCCGTCAGCGCGACCGAGCCGCGCGCGGGCGGCCTCGTCGCTGTCGAGCTGCTCGGAGTCCACCCAGTCGATCTCGACCTTGCCGCCGCACAGGTTGCCG
>JADGPM010000272.1 GCA_017882425.1 Solirubrobacteraceae bacterium | reverse complement strand
GACACCCTCGCCGAGCGCCTGCTCGCCGGCGACCGCCGCGCGCTCGCCCGGGCGATCACGCTCGTCGAGGATGACGACCCCCGGGGGTGGGAGCTCGTACGCGAGGTCTACCCGCACACGGGGCAGGCGTCGATCGTCGGGCTCACCGGGGCGCCGGGCTCCGGGAAATCGACGCTGATCGGCGAGCTGACGCGCGTGCGCCGCGCACAGGGCCGCACGGTCGCGGTGCTGTCGATCGATCCCTCGTCCCCGTTCACGCACGGTGCGCTGCTGGGCGACCGCATCCGCCTCACCGACCACTTCCTGGACCCGGGCGTCTTCATCCGCTCGATGGCCAACCGCGGCGCGCTGGGCGGGCTCAGCGAGGCGGCACTGCAGAGCGCGCTGCTGATGGATGCCGCGGGCCGCCAGGACGTCTTCCTGGAGACGGTGGGCGTGGGGCAGGCCGAGGTCGACATCATCGACCACGCCGACACGATCGTGCTCGTCCTCATGCCCGGTTCCGGCGACTCGATCCAGGCGCTGAAGGCCGGGGTCATGGAGATCCCGGACATCATCGTCGTCAACAAGAGCGACCACCCGCTGACCGAGACGATGGTGCGCGAGATCCGCGGCGTCCTGTCGCTCGCGCCGGCCGAGGGCGGCTGGCCCGTCCCGATCGTCAAGACGGAGGCCTCGCGCGGCGAGGGGATCGACGAGCTGATCGAGCGGCTCGACCAGCATCGCGCACACATCGAGACGCAGGGCACCCTCTCCGAGCGCCGCCGGCGCAACCTGCGCAGCGAGGTGCTGTCGCTGTGCACGTATCGCCTGCGCCGCCGCCTGGAGGAGCGCCTGCACGAGGACGAGCGCTTCCAGAGCCTGCTCGACGCCGTCGTCGAGCGCCGGATCGACCCGGCGACCGCGGCGACCGAGATCCTCCAGCACTTCGACGCCTGACGGCTACCCGGCGCCCAGGATGCTCCAGGGGACCGGGCCGGACGGCGGCGAGACCGCCGCTCGGTCGTTGAGGCGCGGCGCCGTGAGCATCCAGATCGTCAGCGCCACGCCGATCAGCGCCAGCACGATGCCCAGGCGCGTGTAGCGCCGCAGCGACCAGGCGCACAGCGCCGCCGCGCACGGCAGCGCCACGACGAGCGCCTCGCCCGGCACGAGCCCGCCCAGCGTCGGGCGCAGGAGCACCGCGGTCAGCACCGCGGCCGCGCAGATGACGGCGAGGAACTCAGCGGCGACCTCGATGTCCGTCTCGCTCGGGAAGGCGCGCGCCAGGCGCTCCCGGCGCGAGCGCCACAGCAGCCACAGCGAGACGAACGCCAGGACGAGGAACGGCGCGAACAGCAGGACGCCGTGACGCGGATCCAGCCAGACGCCGAGGACGCGCTGCCAGCGCGCGAGATAGTCGCCGACCGACCCGGCGCCGGTCGGCGGGCTCGGGCCGGTCGCCGCCGCGTACGGCGTCAGCCCGCCGAACAGCCGGCCGTTGACGGTCACGTACAGGACGATCGAGACGAGCACGAGCTCGATCGCGGCGATGCCCGTCCAGGCGCGCCGGCGCCGGCGCAGCCAGCGGAACAGCGCGGCCGCGACGACCGCCGCGGGGAGGATCGCCGCCGGGCCGATCCACGGGACGAGCGCGAGCAGCGCGCCGCAGCCAGCGGCGGCACCGCCGGCGGGGTGGTCGCGGACGCGCAGCGCCAGGACCGCGGCACCCGCGACGAGCGTCGCGCAAGTCGCCGCGGGGCTGATCGTCGTCGCGGCCAGGACGGCGGGCGGCGAGAGACCGACCGCGAACGCCGCGCCCATCGCCCACGGGTCCGGCACGAGGCGACGCGCGAGCGATGCGGCGGCTGCGAACCCGGCGGCGGCGATCAGCGCGAGGAACAGCTCGGCACCGATCGGGCCGCCGATCGCGTACGCGGGTGCGAGCAGCAGCGGGAACACGAGCCCCTGCGGCTCGATCAGGCGCCCGTTGACCGCCAGGGCGGTCGGCGTCAGGGGGCCGCGGTAGAACGACTTCCAGGCGGAGCGCCGGTATTCGTCGGTCAGCTCGAAGTCACCGCCGTGGACGATCGACTCCGTCGTCAGCAGGACGTGCGCCTCGCTCGCGCGCAGGTCCGAGCCCCGGGTGGCGTGCAGGCCGAGGCCGGCGCAGTAGACGGCGAACAGCACCAGGAAGACGACCAGCGAGGCGCGGCGCGTGCCGCGCCGGCGCACGCGTGCCAGCCGGCCGAGCTCGAGCGGCGGTCGGTCGGGCGCTTCAGCCGTCGCGGACATCGGCGCGACGCGGGTGCGGCGCTCAGGCTCCGAGGGCGCGCGCGATGACCATCTGCTGCACCTCGTCGGTGCCCTCGCCGATCGTCAGGATCTTCGCGTCGCGGTAGAAGCGGCAGACGGGGTACTCCTCGATGTAGCCGTAGCCGCCGTGGATCTGCACGGCCTCCTCGGCGCAGCGCACCGCCAGGCGGCCGGTCTTGAGCTTCGCCTGCGCGGCCGTGAGGCTGAAGCTCATGCCCTGATCCTTCTCCCACGCGGCCTTGTAGACGAGCAGGCGCGCGGCCTCGATCTCCGTCGCCATGTCGGCGAGCTTGACCTGGATCGCCTGGAACTTGCTGATCGCCTGCCCGAACGCGCGGCGCTCCTTGGCGTAGGCGATCGCCTCGTCCAGCGCGCCCTGCGCCAGGCCGACGCCCATCGCGGCGACGCCGATGCGCCCGATGTCGAGGATGTGCAGGAACTGCTTGAAGCCCTGCCCGCGCGGGCCGAGCAGGTTCTCCTGCGGGACCCGGCAGTCGCTGAAGCTCAGCGGCCGCGTGTCCGAGGCGTTCCAGCCCATCTGGCGGTACGGCGCGCCCTGCTCGTAGCCCGGGGTCCCGTTGGCGACGATCAGGTTCGAGATCTCCCGACGGCCGTCGGGCGACTCACCCGTCACGGCGGTGATCGCGACGTGCCCGCTGATCTGCGTTCCGGCGTTGGTGATGAACTGCTTGGCGCCGTTGATCACCCACTCGCCGCCGTCCAGGCTCGCGCGCGTCTTCGTGTTGCCCGCGTCCGACCCGGCCTCGGGCTCGGTCAGCCCGAACGCGCCGAGCTTCCTGCCGGCGCACAGGTCCGGCAGCAGCTCCTGCTTCTGCGCCTCGCTGCCGAACAGGTACACCGGCTGGGTGCCCAGCGAGGTGTGCGCGCAGAGCGTGATCGCGACCGACGAGTCGATCCGCGTGAGCTCCTCGACGGCGAGCGCGTAGGCCAGCGAGTCGCCGCCCCCGCCGCCGTACTCCTCCGGGAACGGGATCCCCATCAGGCCCAGGTCCCCGAGCTGGCGCACGATCTCGTACGGGAACGCCTTCGTGCGGTCGAGCTCCTCGGCCACCGGCGCGACCTCCGCGCGGGCGAAGTCGCGCACCGTGCGCTGGATCAGGCGATGGTCGTCCGAGAGCTCGAAGTGCATGGGCGCAACCCTACGACGGGTCGGCGGCGAGCGACTCCGTGAGCGTGACGAGCAGGCGCACGCCCCAGCCGGCGCCGCCCTTGCCGGTGTAGGGCAGCCCGTTGTCGTTGGCGACGCCCGCGATGTCGAGGTGCGCCCACGGCACGTCGCCTGCGAAGCGGTGCAGGAACTCGGCGCCCATGATCGGGTGGGCCTTGCGGTCGCGCCCGGTGTTCGTGATGTCCGCGTAGATGCCCTCGATCGCCTCCGCGTAGCGCGGATGCAGCGGCAGGCGCCAGACCGGCTCGCCGGCCGCATCGCCGGCAGCGGTGACCGCGGCGCACCAGGCGTCGTCGTTGCTCATCACGCCGGCGTAGACCGAGCCGAGCGCCGTCACGACGCCGCCCGTGAGCGTCGCCACGTCGACCAGCCGCTCGGCGCCGAGCTCGCGCGCGTGCAGCAGGCAGTCGGCGAGGACGAGCCGCCCCTCGGCGTCGGTGTTGTTGACCTCGATCGTCGTGCCGTCCGCGGCGCTCACGATGTCGCCGGGCTTGATCGAGCGGCCGGAGATGACGTTGTCCGTCGCACCGACGACGGCCACCAGGCGCACCGGCAGCGCCAGGCGCGCGACCAGCGCGGCCGCCTCGAGCACCGCCGCCCCGCCGGACATGTCGAACTTCATCTCGACCATGCCCGGTCCCGTCTTGATCGACAGGCCGCCGGAGTCGAACGTCACCGCCTTGCCGACCATGCCGAGCACGGGCCCGCGCGCGTCGGGGTGGGCGTAGCGCAGCACGATCAGCGCCGGCTCCTCGTCCGAGCCGCGGAAGACGGCGGCGAACGCGCCCATGCCGCGCGCCTCGATCTCCTCGCGGCCGAGAACCTCGACCTCGAGCCCCGCGATCGCTCCGGCGAGCCGGCGGGCCACCTCGGCGAGCGCGCTCGGGGTGAGGTCGTTCGCCGGACGGTTCTGCAGGTCGCGGGCGGCGTTCTGCGCGCCTGCGAGCGCCGCGGCTCGCGCCGCCACCGGCGCGACATCGTCATGGGCGCTGAGGACGAGCGCGCCCGGCCCGCGCGCGGGAGCGTCGTCCCCCTCGTCCTCACGCCCCTTGAACTGCCTGAAGCGGTAGTCCGCGAGCAGCGTGCCCTCGACGAGGGCGCCGACGACGGCGCCGGACATGTGATGCGGGACCTCCCAGCACAGCGACCGGGTCCCCAGCTCGCGTGCGCGGCCCAGGACCGTGGCCGCGGCGCGGCGCGCGCGCTCGGCGTCGAACATGGAGCGCGCGCCGAGCCCGACGAGGATGAAGCGCCCGCCACCGGCATGGGCGACCGCGAGATGCCCGAACGACCGGCGCGCCTCGCCGGTGTCCAGCAGCGCTTCGAGCGCGCCGCCCTCGACGTCATGCGCGACCCCCTCGTCCTCGAAGACGCCGACGGCGATGGTGTCGGCGCCGCTGTCGCGTGGGGGCTGGGTGGTGGTGGTGACGTTCATGGGGCTCACCCTAGGGAGGGCTCGGGCTGAGCCGGCTTGGGCTCGGCGCTGCGACGGCTTCGCCGCCGCAGGCCGGCTGCACCCTGTGGGCCCGCGATGCGAGCCCGCACTACCATTCGCGCCCACCGCCCCAGCGCTTTTCCCCTCCTGGAGACCCGAATGCCCAAGACCGTGATCCTTGGTACCGCCAGAACCCCGATCGGCAAGATGGGCGGCGGCCTGGCCACGCTCGACGCCACCGACCTGGGCGGCACGGCGATCGCGGCGGCCCTTGAGCGTGCGGACGTCGCCCCCGAGCAGGTCCAGCACGTCGTCATGGGTCAGGTGCTCCAGGCCGGTCAGGGCCAGATTCCCTCGCGCCAGGCGCAGATCAAGGGCGGCATCCCGAAGGAGGTCTCCTCGGAGACGATCAACAAGGTCTGCGCCTCCGGGTTGCGCGCATCCGTGATCCTCGACCAGGCGATCCGCGCGGGCGACGTCGAGGTCGGCGTCGGCGGCGGCATGGAGTCGATGTCCGGCGCGCCCTACCTGCTCCCCAACGCGCGCTTCGGCTACCGCATGGGCGACGCGACGGCGCTCGACGCGATGGTCAAGGACGGCCTCACCAACCCCTTCAGCGGCAAGCAGATGTTCGTCGAGGCGACCGAGATCGGCGACCAGCTGGAGCTCACCCGTCCGGACCTCGACCGCTGGGCGCTGCGTTCGCACGAGCTCGCGCTGAAGGCGACCGACGAGGGTCTGCTCGCCGAGGAGATCGTCCCCGTCACCGTGAAGGGACGCAAGGGCGACACCGTCGTCGAGGTCGACGAGGGCCCGCGCCGCGGCTCCTCGCTCGAGGCGCTCGCCAAGCTCCCGGGCCTGATCGGCAAGGAGGGCAGTCACACGGCCGGCAACTCGCCGGGCGTGAACGACGGCGCCGGCGCGATCGTCCTCGCATCCGACGAGTGGGCCGCGGCCAACGGCAAGGAGGCGCTCGCCGAGATCGTCGCCCACGCTCAGAGCGCGAACGACTTCGCCTACCTGGCGACGACCCCTGCCAGCGCGGCGCAGAAGGCGCTGGCCAAGGCGGGCCTGGACGCCCAGGACATCGACGTCTGGGAGATCAACGAGGCGTTCGCCTCCGTGACGCTCAACTCCATCCGCCTGCTCGGCATCGACGAGGACAAGGTCAACGTCAACGGCGGCGCCGTCGCCCTCGGCCATCCGATCGGCGCCTCCGGCGCGCGCATCATCGGCACGATGGTCCACGAGCTGCGCCGCCGCGGCGGCGGGCTGGGCTGCGCCGCCATCTGCTCGGGCGGCGGGCAGGGCGACGCGATCATCATCCGCGTCCCGGCTTCGTAGGGGTCGCGCACGCGCATGACGGCCGCCGCCTTCCTCGACCTGGACCGCACGCTGGTGGCGGGCTCGTCGGGGTTCTACTGGGCCCGGGCGGCCGTCGACGCCGGCATGATCTCACGCCGGCGGATGGGTCACATCATCTGGCAGAACCTGCGCTTTCGCCTGCTCGGGTCCACCGACGACTGGACCGATCAGGTCCGCGCGGACATCGCCGACATGATCGCCGGCCAGCGGGCCGTCGACCTGCGCCGGATGATGCCCGAGGTGCTCGCGGGCGTCCTGCCGCGCGTCTACCCGCAGATGCTCCGCGTCGCCTACGAGCATCAGGACGCCGGCCGGCGGGTCTACATCGCCACGGCGTCCTCCCAGGAGATGGCAGACATGCTCAGCCACGTCCTCGGGTTCGACGGTGGGATCGGCGCGCGCTCGGAGGTCGTCGACGGGCGCTTCACGGGGCGCGACATCGGCCCGTTCACCTACCGCGAGGGGAAGGCCGAGCGCATGCGCGAGCTCGCCGCCGAGGAGGGCATCGACCTCGCCGCCTCCTACGCCTACTCGGACTCGGAATCCGACCTGCCGATGCTGCGGCTCGTCGGCCATCCGGTCGCCGTCAATCCGGACGCGGAGCTCGAGCGCGTCGCCCGCGCGGAGGGGTGGGAGGTCCTGCGCTTCGAGCAGCTCGGCCGCCGGCTCCTGGCGGTCGCCGCACTCGTCGGGATGGGCCTCGTCGGCACCGCCGGGCGTCAGGTGGCCGTGCGCCGCGCGGGCGTCCCGCCGGCGGCTCCGCGCAGCCGCTCGGGCCGCAGCTGGCGCCGGGCCTGACGGCGCGCCGAAGGTGACGCCCGCGTCACATCGGCACGTATGATCCCGGGCATGGCGACGACTTCGCGCACGTCCTCGACGCATCCCGCTGCTGTGCTGGCGTGGCGTGAGGCGTTCGATGCCGTCCCTGAGCGTGTTGCGTCGTTTTCGACGTTGTCGGGTGTGCCGGTGGAGGCGTTGTATACGGCGGCCGATCTGCCGGAGCGCGACGCGATCGGTGTGCCGGGTGCGTTTCCGTTCACGCGTGGGGTGTATCCGTCGATGTATCGCGGCCGGTTGTGGACGATGCGCCAGTTCGCGGGGTTCGGTGGGGCGGGGGAGACCAATGAGCGCTTCCACGATCTGCTCGCGCACGGGCAGACCGGGTTGAGCACGGCGTTCGACATG
>JADGPM010000047.1 GCA_017882425.1 Solirubrobacteraceae bacterium | reverse complement strand
GGCGTCGCGGTTGGCTTCGCCGGCCGCGACGAGCGCGTGGCCGGCGGCCTGGTTGCCGGTGACGACGGCTCTCGTCATCTCGCGTCCTTCCTCACGTCGGCAGCATCGCGAGGGCGCTGCGCGGGCATTGCGCCACGCACAGTCCACAGCCCTTGCAGTAGTCCTCGTCGATCGTGCAGCTGGTGTCACCCACGTGCCTGAGGATTCCTTCGGGGCAGTAGACGACGCACTCCCCGCACGCCGTGCAGGCGCCGCAGCTGAAGCAGCGCTGCGCTTCCTCATACGCGGTCTCCCGGCCCGGCCGGTCGCTGAGGCCCCGGCGCACCTCGAGGAAGCTCGCCCTGCGCGAGCCGGGCCGCCGCAGCCTGCCCTTGGCCATGGCCACATGAGGGACGTCGCGGAAGGTGAGGAGAGAGGCATCGACCAACGGCGCTTGGAGCGAGGGCGCCTCGACGCCGCCCAGGGCGGCCTGCAGGCGCCGTGCCGCTCGCCGCCCGCCGCCGATGGCCGCCGCCACCGTGCCTTCGGACCCGGCCAGATCGCCCGCGGTGCAGGCCGGCGCGTCGTCGGCTCCGGGCAACAACTCCTCCTCGCCGAGCGCCGAGCCTGCCGGCAGGAGATGGCCGTCCGGCGCCTGGCCGAGCGCGAGCAGGACGGTGTCGCAGCGGAATTCCGCCAAGCCGTCGTCACCTTCGACCGGGACGGGACGCGGCCGCCCCGACTCGTCGGGCTCGCCGAGGGTCATGCGCCGGCAGACCAGCGCAGCCCCATCGCCGGCCTCCTCCAGTCGCAGAGGCGCCGCCAGCTGCTCGATGCGGACGCCCTCGGCGAGCGCCTCCTCGATCTCCTCGGCGATCGCGGGCATCTCCGCGCGCGTTCGTCGGTAGACTACGAGTGCGTCTTGCGCGCCGAGACGGAGCGCCACGCGAGCTGCGTCGATCGCCGTGTTGCCGCCACCGGCGACGACGACACGTTGCCCGCGCAGGTCCGGCCCCCGCGTGCGGCTGTCGTCGAGGAAGTCGAGCGCGCGCAGCACGCGAGGGTCGTCGGCCCCGAGGCCTGCGGTGCGCCGCTTCTGAAGCCCGGTGGCCACGACCACGCCGTCATACTCGCGTCGCAGCTCGACGAGGCGGGAGCGGGACACGCGGTGTCCGCTGCGGACCTGCACGCCGTGCGCAAGGATGAAGGCGATCTCTTCGTCGATGATCTCGCGGGGCAGCCTGTACGCGGGGATCCCGGTGCGCAGGAGCCCGCCGAGCTCGTCGTCTGCCTCGAACACCGTCACGGGATAGCCGAGCCTGGCGAGCTGATACGCGGCGCTGAGACCGGCAGGGCCCGAGCCGATCACGGCCAGACGTTCGGGGCGAGTCGGTCGCGTAGGATCGGGCGAGGGCGCGTGCGCGGCAACGTAGCGCTCCAGCTCGCCGATGTTGACGGCTTCGTCGTGCTGTCCGCGTGAGCACGCCTGCATGCACGGCGCCGGACAGACGCGACCGCAGGTCCCCGGGAAGGGCGAGGTCGCGAGGATGGTCTTGAGCGCGGCCGCGTAGTCTCGCCGCGCCATCGCCTGCACGAAGCCCCTCACGTCGTTGCCGGCCGGGCAGCCGTCGCTGCAGTGAGGCGTCAGTGCTGCGCTGGCGGGGATACGGGTGGCCCACGAGCCCGTGTGGACCGCCGGCGGGCCGCCGATATCCTCGTCGAAGATGCTCGCCGTTCGGGCGGGCGCGCGCGGTGCGGCGAGCGGCACGATGATTCCCGGCAAGCGGGTCTGGCGGACGCTGTCATGGGCCGTGCGCGCGGCCTTCAGGTTGGTCTCTCCGAGGCCGAGGTGCCCGATCGCCGCTTCGGCGTCGGCGAGCGACAACCCCAGCATCTCCGCGGCGCCCCCGAGCAGCGCGGTGTTCACGATGGGCAACGCCCTCGTCCCCAGCCGGTTGTCCACGGCGATCGCCGTCGCATCGAGCGTCGCCACGATGCGCCCGGGATAGACGCCGGCGAAGGCGTCCGGCGGCAGCGGGGTGTTGATCACGATGCATCCCCGTGGGTCCATCCCCTGGGTCGTCTCCGGCGCGATGAGTCCGGCGTCCAGCACGATCACGTGGTCGGGTTCGCGGACGGGATAGTGCTCCGCGATCTCCTCGTCGTCCACGCGCACGAACGCCTGGACCGGCGCGCCGGCGCGCTCCGCGCCGTAGCGGCCGAAGGCCTGCACGTACTTGCCGCGCAGGAAGAACGCGGCCGCGATCAGCTTGGCCAGCGTCACGCCGCCGCGACCGCCGCGCCCGTAGATCGTGATCTTGATCATCGCGGATCCTCTTTCGCGCTCCGGCGAGGCGGCCGACCAGCCTGGGCGGCGACGTACTCAGCATACGAGACCATGGCGGCGAGGGCGCGCACCGCGGCGACCGGCGAGTAGAGGATGACCGGATCGTGCCGTGCGCCGCCCGGGAAGGTCGCGACTTCGAGCGGGCGTAGGGGGACGTTGACGATCGGTTTGCCCGTTCTCGTCATGAGCGCGGTCACGTGCTCGAGAAAGGCGCGCTCGGCGGCGTTGAAGCGGTCGCGCCCCGTCGGGCCCGTCCCGCCGGCGGGTGCGGCGGCTGACGTCCAGCCGGTGGACGGGCTGCGGAGCACGCCCAGGACGACGACCGCGTCCACCGTCTCGCTCTCGGCGAGCAGCGTCAGCGTGCGCTCGGCGAGGTCCGGGCCGATGGATGCCACGAGGTCGATGGGGTTGTTGCGGCTCCAGTAGCCGGGCAGGAGTTCGTCCAGCTCGGCGAGGACGTGAGGCTCCAGTGGGGCCAACTCGAGGTCGTTTCGGGCGAGCTCGTCCGCCGCCAGCACGCCCCATCCTCCACCGAGAGTCACGATCGCCACGCGGCGGCCCGGCGGCAGCGGGAGCGCGGTGAGGCACAACGCCAGGTCGAGGCTCTCGTCGGGGCCTGTGCGCACGAGGCAGCCGGTCTGGCGGGCCGCCGCCAGGAAGACGTCGGCCGCGCCAGCCATGGCGCCGGTGTGCGAGGCGGCGGCGCGGCTGCCGTACTCCGTGAGGCCGCCGCGCAGCACCACCACCGGCTTCTGCCGCGTGGTGCAGCGCATGACGTTGAGGAAGCGGCGGCCGTCGTCGATGCCTTCGAGGTAGACGAGGACGGCGGCGGTCTGCGCGTCGTCTCGCAGCGCGTCGAGCACGTCGAGCGCGCTCGTGCTCGCCTCGTTTCCGACCGTCACGTACTTGTCGATGCCGATGCCACGCCGCTCGGCGGCGGCCACGAGCTGGACCCCGATGTTGCCGGATTGTGAGACGACGCTCAGGCTGCCGGCCTGCGGCCGCAACTCCAGAAAGCCGACGGCGTGGAGCCGGCTGTGCGTCGCGATCAGGCCCATGCAATTGGGTCCGATCAGTGTGATGCCCGAGGCTCGAGCCGTCCGGACGAGATCGGCCTCTGCGGCGGCCCCCGCTTCTCCCGCTTCCGAGTAGTCCGCAGCCACGACGAGCACGGCGGCGATCCCGCGCTCGCCACACTGCTCGACCACGGCGTTCACCTGGGCCGCTCCCAGCGCCACCAGCGCCAGGTCCGGGACCTCCGGCAGCTCCGCGACGCTGCGGAAAGCGGGCAGACCGCACACGGTGCCGCCACGACGGTTCACGGGATAGATGGCGCCGGCGAAGCCGCCGTCGATGAGGTTGAGGAGGAGGGACCCGCCCCATTTGAGAGGGTCGTCCGAGGCGCCGACGACCGTGACGGAGCGCGGCGCGAACAGCGGGGTCAGATCGGGGGGCGCGGTGACGGGTGGGACGGACGGGGACGCGCTGCGCTCCCCCCTCGGATCGAGGATCACCAGCGCATCGGTGGCCACCGGCATCGCGCCTTCCACGATGAGGGGGTTCACGTCGATCTCGGCCACCGCGGGATGGTCCGCCGCGATGCGCTCAAGCGCGCGGATGGCGCCGGCCAGCGCAGCGCGATCCACGGCCGGCAGGCCACGGAAGTCGTCGAGCAGCGCGTTCGCTCTGATGCCCGCGAGCATCCCCTCGATGTCCCGGTCGCTCAGCGGTGTCACGCCGAGCGAGATGTCCTTGTGAGCCTCGGTGAAGATCCCTCCGACGCCGAAGACGACCACCGGACCGAAGAGGGGATCGCGCTTCATACCGATCATGAACTCACGCGCTCCGCGTACCATCCGCTCGACCAGCAGCACGGCCTCCTGGCCTTCGGTGAGCCCCAG
>JADGPM010000271.1 GCA_017882425.1 Solirubrobacteraceae bacterium | reverse complement strand
CGGAGGCCTGGCGATCATCGCGATCGCGGTTCTGCTGATCACCCAGGTCTTCTCGAGCAGCAGCGGCAGCGGTCGCACCGGCGGCTGCCGGGGTCGCCGCGGCGGGCGTCGCGGGTGCCGGCGCTCCGGGTGCCCCGCCCGCCCGCGCGGGCTGCGGGGCGGCGCCGGGCTGGATCGGGCGCACGGGCGGCGCCTGGCGCACCGCGGCGGCCGCGGCGGGCACGGTCGCCCGCTGCTGGGCCTGCGCGACGACGCGCTGCTGCAGATCGGCGTCGCGCTCGGGGGCGCGGCCGGCCCACTCGCGCAGGCGCTTGACCTCACGTGCCTGGGCGAAGTACAGCAGCGACAGGACCCCGAGCCCCACGATCGCCGCAAGCCCCGCGATCGCGCCGTAGTGGTCGATCTTGCCCGAGATCGAGAGCGCAGCGATGACGGCGTTCATGAAGCGGCCATGCTAGATGGTCGCCTGCACGGAAGCGTGGGTCCGGAGGCACCCGTCCATCAGATGGTCGCCTCGCCGGACGCGGCATGCGCGGCCTCGTGGCCGCCGCCGGCGAGCTCGGCCACCTTCGCCGCGAGGCCTGCCGCGTCGCCCTCGAGCACCAGCAGCGAGATCTCGTCGAACCAGCCCGAGACCTGCACGGGGTCGCGCGCCGTGCGGCCGGCGAGGAGGATCTTCTCGGCGGGCGTGTGCTGCGGGCGCTCCTGGGGGTTGAAGAGCTCCTCGTGGAGCTTCTCCCCGGGCCGGCGGCCGACGATCTCGATCGCGATGTCCTTGTCGGCCTGCAGGCCGGACAGCTCGATCATGTCGCGCGCGAGCTGCAGGATCGGGACCGGCTCGCCCATCTCCAGGACGAAGATCTCACCGCCCTTGCCCAGCGAGCCGGAGCGGATGATCAGCTGCACGGCCTCCGGGATCGTCATGAAGTAGCGCGTCATCCGCTCGTCCGTGACGGTGACCGGCCCTCCGCGCGCGATCTGGCGACGGAAGATCGGGACGACCGAGCCGGACGAGCCGAGCACGTTCCCGAACCGCACGGTGGCGTAGCGCGTCGCGCTGAAGCGCGCGCTCATCTCCTCGACGGCGTACTCGGCGAGCGCCTTCGAGGCGCCCATCACCGTCGCCGGGGTGACGGCCTTGTCGGTCGACACGAGGACGAAGGTCTTCACGCCGCACTCGCCGGCAAGGCGGGCGACGAGCCGGGTGGCCAGCGCGTTGTTGCGCACCGCCTCGACCGGGTTCGTCTCCATCAGGCCGACGTGCTTGTAGGCAGCCGCGTGGAAGATCACGGTGGGCCGGTGCTCCTCGAGCACCTCGCGCATCCGCTCGCCCTCCTTGCAGTCGGCCAGCACGGCGGCCAGCGCGGACGGATGGACGTGTCGATCGTCCTCGAGCTCGCGCTGGATGCGGAAGAGGTTGTCCTCGGCGTGGTCGATGAGGATCAGGCGGCGCGGCGCGACCCGCGCGATCTGCCGGCAGAGCTCCGAGCCGATCGAGCCGCCCGCGCCGGTGACCATGACGACCTCGCCCGAGAGGTAGGCGCCGACGCGATCGAGCTCCATGCGAACGGGCTCGCGGCCCAGGATGTCCTCCACCTGCACCTCGCGCACCTGGCGCACGACGTGCCCGGAGCCGGCCTGCAGCAACTCGAAGACGGTCGGCAGCGTTCGCACCGGGATCCCGCGCTCGCGGCCCGCGCGCACGACCCGCGCGCGCATGCTGCCCGGCGCCGACGGGATCGCGATGAGGATCTCGTCGGGCTCGGTCTCGTCGAGGATGCGCCCGAGCGCCTCGGTCGCCCCGAGGACCTTGACGCCGTCGATCCGCAGCCCGGCCTTCAGCGGGTCGTCGTCGACGAACCCGACCGGGTTGAGGTCGAGCATCGGATTGCGCAGGATCTCGCGCAACGTCAGCCGGCCGCCGTCGCCCGCGCCGACGATCAGCACGCGGCGCGCGCCCTTGCTCGCCCGGAAGCCGCGGATCGGGCGCTCGTAGACGGCGCGCGCCAGGAAACGGCTGCCCCCGACGAACGCAAGCGTCAGCAGCACGAAGAGCGCCATGACGCCCGTCGGGATCGAGAGGTTCACCTGCCCGCTGGACGTCGACGGGACGGTCACGGGGTGCGCGAGCGCGACGAACCCGACGACGGCCAGCGCGAGCACCGCGACCGCCTGGAGCACGCCGCTGTAGTCGCGCTGGGTGACGTAGCGCCACTGCTTCTGCTCGATCCGGAAGAGCGTGAAGATCACCAGCGAGAAGACGACGACCCACGGAAGCGTGGCCTCGAACAGGCGCTGGAAGCGGTGGGGCACCCCGATCGCCTGATCGAACCGCAACCGGTAGGCGAGGAAGTACGCCAGGGCGACAAGCGCCCCGTCGACCGCCAGCTGCAGGAGCGAATGGCGATGAAGCGGGAGTGCCGCCGTACGCAGGCGACGGCGCATCGAGTCCGGATTCTAGCCGCGTTCGGGCGCCGCGGCATTCCCCGCAGCGCGGTTGGCATCGGCTCGCAGCGGCGTGCACAGGAGATCGACGAGCAGCTCCGGGTCGCGGCGCGTGCGGCTCGCGAGCGCGGCCGCCTCGGCGCCGTCGCCGCGGCGCACGAGCTCGACGTCCTCCGGGCGCTCCAGGCGCCGCAGCCGCCCCTCGGCGATCAGTCGCTCGTCGACCGCGCCGAGGCGACCCTCGAACGTCGTCCAGACGGGGGTGCCCAGCGCGACGGCCTCGCGATTCATCGTCCCCCCGGCGCTGACCACGACGTCGGCGTGCGCGATCAGCGAGGGCGCGTCCACCGCGCGCTCGGGCACGATGAACCCGCCGGCGGCCGCCAGCTCCGCGCGCTGGGCGTCGACGCGGGGCAGCACGACGACCTGGCCCTGCGCACGCAGCCGGTCGAGCACTGCGGCGAAGACGTCGTTCTCAAAGCGGTGGTAGAGGGAGACGACCGGCGGCGTGCGCACGACGGCGAGCGGGACGCTCGGATCGATGCCCAGCTCGTCGAGCACCGCGGGGTCCGGCTCGAAGTCCGCGAGGTAGTACTCCTCCTTGAGCCCCGGGTAGGGGCGCAGCTTGCCACGCGCGCCGTAGCGGTCCAGGCGCTCCGGGGGGATCGCGTCGGGGACGACCACGGCCTGCGCCAGCCGGCAGTTGATCGTGTGCTGGACCGTCGCGAACTCGTAGTCGAACATCGTCGAACACGGGATGCGCAGGAGCCGCGCGGCGACCGTGACGTCGTTGGAGCCGTGACCCAGCGCGAGGTCGAAGCGCCGACCGCGCGCCCAGCGCAGGAGCGCCGTCGAGCGGTCCGCCAGTCCGAGCGCCTTCGCCGCGACGTGGGCGCCGCGGTGGCGCCCGATCACCGTCGCGTCGATGCCCAGGCGCTCACACAGCCCGACCGTCTGGGCGAAGTCGCGCGCGGTCACCTCGACGTCCGCGCCGCGCGCCCGGAGGCGCTCGATCACCGGTCGCAGCACGAGAACGTGCGGCGAGTTCGTGAGATCGACCCAGACGCGCATCCGGGATCCAACGCTACCCTCTCCGCGCGATGCCGCTCTCCGCGCTCCTCGTTCTCGCGTCCATCACGGACAAGCTCGCGACCTGGGCGACGAACGTCGTCGGCGACCTCGGGCTCGCCGGGATCTTCGTCCTCATGACGCTCGAGAGCATGTGCATCCCGATCCCGTCCGAGCCGACGATGCTGTTCGCCGGGTTCAACGTCGACAAGGGCACCTACTCCCTGTTCGCGGTCGTCACCGTGGCCGTCGCGGCCAACGTGCTCGGATCGTGCATCGCCTACGCGATCGGCTACTACGGACGGATCGAGGCGCTCGAGCGCCACCACTGGCTGCACGTCAAGCAGTCGCACCTGGACTGGGCCGACCGCTGGTTCGAGAAGTACGGCTCGTGGGCCGTCTTCTTCAGCCGCATGCTGCCGATCATCCGCACGTTCATCTCGCTGCCGGCCGGGGCGGCGCGCATGCCGTTCGGGCGCTTCCTCCTCTTCACCGTCCTGGGCTGCATCCCATGGATCCTCGGGCTGACGCTGATCGGCAAGAGCGTCGGCAGCAACTGGGAGGACTGGAAGGGCTACCTGCACTACGTCGATTACGCCGTGCTCGCGCTGATCATCATCGGCGCGGTCTACCTCTTCGTGCGCTGGCGCCGCGGCCGCGGCGGCCCCGCCGCCGATGTCCCCGCAGCCTGACGCACGCGCGGCACTGCCGATCCGCCACGCGCTCGCGCTCGGCCTGCTGCACGGACCCGCCGAGCTGCTGCCGGTCTCCTCCTCGGCGCACGTGACGCTCGTCCCGTGGCTGCTGGGCTGGCCCTACCCCGAGCTCGACCCGGAGCTGCGCAAGGCCTTCGAGGTCGCCGTCCACGCCGGGACCGCCGCGGCGCTGCTCATCGCCCTGCGCCACGAGGTGCGCGACGCGGCGCACGGGCTCGACCGCCGTCGCGTGACGCTGATCGTCGGCTCGTTCATCCCGCCGGCGATCGTCGGCTACGTGCTCGAGCGCCCGATCGAGCGCCGGCTCGGCACGCCCGCCACGATCGCCGCCGGTCTGCTCGTGGGGTCGGCCGCGATGGCGATCGCGGACCTCGTCGGGCCGACGGGCCGTTCGCGGGAGGACGCGACCGCGACGGACGCCGTGCTGCTCGGCCTGGGCCAGGCGGCCGCGCTGATGCCGGGCGCCTCGCGCAACGGCATGACGCTGGCGGCGGCCCGCCTGCGCGGGTTCGACCGTGAGGACGCCAACGCCCTCTCGCGGCACGTCGCGCTGCCGGTGATCGTCGGCGCGACCCTGCTCAAGGGCACGCGCCTGGCCCGCCGCGGCCTGCCGCCCGGCACGGGCGCGGCGTTCGCGGTCGGCACCGCGGCGGCGTTCGTCTCGACGCTGAGCTCCGCGCGGCTGATCCGCCAGGTCGAGCGCGACCGCTCGCTGCTGCCCTACGCCGCCTACCGCGCGGCGCTCGGCGCCGTCGTCATCGGCAGGCTGCGCCGCGACCGCCGGACGTGCGAGCATCGCGGGCGATGAGCGACGCGTACGCCGCCGCCGGCGTCGACACCGACCAGGCCGACCGGGGCGTCGACGCGCTCGTCGGCGTGCTGCGCCAGATCGAGCTCGGGCGCCCGTCGCGCTCGGTGGTGCGCTCCGGTCACTACGCGAGCGTCCTGCGCGTCACCGACACGCTCGGCATCGCGATGTCGACCGACGGCGTCGGCTCCAAGCTCGTGCTCGCCGAGCAGGCCGACCGGATCGAGACCGTCGGCATCGACTGCATCGCGATGAACGTCAACGACGTCGTCTGCGTCGGCGCGGAGCCGATCGCGATGCTCGACTACCTCGCCGTCGAGCAGGCCGACCCGGAGGCGCTCGCCCGCATCGCGCTCGGGCTCAAGCTCGGGGCGATGGACGCCGGCATCGAGATTCCCGGCGGCGAGCTGGCGATCCTGCCCGAGCTGATCCGCGGCCATCCCTCGCCGCACGGCTTCGACCTGTGCGGCACCGCGATCGGCACCGTGGACCTCGATGCGCTGATCCTCGGCGACGCGATCCAGCCGGGCGACGCACTCGTCGGCGTGCCCTCGAGCGGCGTGCACTCCAACGGCTACACGCTCGCGCGCCGCGTCCTCATCGACGAGGGCCCCGGCCTGGACGCGCGGCCGCCCGAGCTCGGCGGTGCGAGCATCGCCGACGCCCTGCTCGAGCCCACGGTCATCTACGTGAAGGCCGTCCTGGACCTGCTGCGCAGCGGCGTCCCGGTGCACGGGCTCGCACACATCACCGGCGGGGGCCTGACGAACCTCACGCGCCTGGCGCCCGGGCGGGTCGGCTACCGGGTCGAGGAGGCGCTCCCCACGCTGGGGGTCTTCGACCTCATCGCCCGCCTCGGCGCGGTCCCCGTGGCCGAGATGTGGGAGGTCTTCAACATGGGCTGCGGCTTCGTCGCCGTCGTTCCCGAGGCCCATGCCGGCGAGGCTGCAGCGATTCTCGGCGCCAGGCACCCCGGCAGCGCGCGGATCGGCACCGTCACCGACCGCGCCGACGAGACGCTCGCGCCCGGCGGCGTCGCGGTCGGCTGAGCGGCCCCGGGGGGTCGTCGGGCCGGCCGCCTGACAGCGGGCGTGCACGACCCCCCATGATGTAGGTGATGCGCACCCGGTCGCCGAACTCCGAGAGCACCCGGCGAAGCGCTGGTTCGGCCGTCCACGAGCGTGGGCATGCCAGATCGGCGAGGTCCGCGACATCTCCACCGCCCACGCCCCCACACTACGAACGATGAGCTCACCGGTCGGCGCTCTCCTGAACGAGCGGTATCGCATCGAGGAGCCGATCGGCCGCGGCGGGATGTCGACGGTCTACAAGGCGTTCGACACGACGCTCGAGCGGCCGGTCGCGATCAAGATGATGCACCGCGACGTCGCCCGCGACGCCGACCAGCTCGAGCGCTTCCGCCGCGAGGCGAAGGCGATCGCCAGGCTCTCCTCCCCGTACGTCGTCGGCGTGATCGACGCGGGGGAGGAGGACCACACGCCGTACATCGTTCTGGAGTACGTCGACGGGGAGACCCTCAAGGAGCGCATCCGCCGGCTCCAGCGCCTGCCGGTCCCCGAGGCCGTCGCCTATGCGATCGAGGTCGGGCGCGGCCTCCAGGCAGCGCACGACCGCGGCATCGTCCACCGTGACGTCAAGCCGCAGAACGTGCTGCTGGACGAGGACGGCGCGGCGCGCGTGACGGACTTCGGGATCGCGCGCTCGCTCACCGAGGAGGGTCTCACCGCCGACGGCCGCGTGCTCGGGACGACGGACTACGTGAGCCCCGAGCAGGCGCTCGGCCACACCGTGACGCCGCAGTCCGACCTCTACTCGCTCGGCGTCGTCCTCTTCGAGATGCTCACCGGCGACGTCCCGTTCCACGGCGAGAACCAGGTCGCCGTCGCGATGCACCACGTCCGCGACGACATGCCGGACGTGCGCGCCGCGCGCCCGGAGGTCTCCAGCGCGCTCGGCGCGCTCGTCGACCGGGCGACGGCGAAGAGCCTCGACGAGCGCTACGCCGACTGCGGCGAGCTGATCGCCGACCTCGAGGACGCGCTGACGATCGAGACCTCGCGCACAGGCCATCTGACGGGCGAGGCGACGACGGTCTTCCAGTCGCTGCCGGCCGGCAAGCGGCGGCGTGTCGGGGGGAGCATCCAGCATCCGTGGCGCTGGCTGGCCGGCATCGCCGGCCTGGCGGTCGTGGCCGTCGTGCTGTTCGCGCTGCTCGCCCACCGCGCCGAGCGCGGCACGGGCACACCGCAAGCGAAGGCGGCGCCGGGGCTGAGCGCGTTCTCGCTCGGCCAGAGCGCAGCGAAGGACTACGACCCGTTCGGCGGCGACGGGGAGCACCCGCTGCAGGCCGGCGCGGCCCTCGACGGGGACCCGGTGACCTTCTGGTCGACGGAGAACTACACGAACGGGAACCTCAACAAGCCGGGCGTGGGCCTCGTGATCGATGCCCGTCCGAGCGTCGTCGGTCGCCGCCTGGATCTGACGACCGTCACCCCGGGCTGGACGGGCGCCGTGTACGCCGCGCCGCCGGGCGCGCTGCCGAAGGCGTTCACCGACCCGGCCTGGCAGCGCGTCGGCTCGATCCCGGTCGCCAGGCACGACACGCGCGTCGACCTCGACAGCGCAGGCCGCGCCTTCCGCTGGTACCTCATCTGGATCTCGAGGTTCGCGCCCGGTCAGGAGCGCGTCAAGATCAACGAAGTGACGATGTACAAGTAGCTAGAAGCGGTAGCGGCGCTCGCGGGCGTGACGCTCGCGAGCGATCGCCACGAGGCGGTCGCAGAGGTCCGGGTAGGGCACCCCGGAGGCCGCCCAGAGCTTGCCGTAGACGCTCGTCTGCGTGAAGCCGGGCATCGTGTTGAGCTCGTTCAGCAGCACGTCCTCGCCGTCGACGAAGAAGTCCGCGCGTGCCAGGCCGCTGCAGCCACCGTGCCGGAAAGCCTCCACCGCGAGCGAGCGCACCCGCGCCGTCGCCGCGTCGGAGATGCGGGCCGGCACGACGAGCTCCATGCCGCCGGGCGTGTACTTCGCCTCGTAGTCGTACCAGCCGCCCGGCGAGGCGCTGCGCAGGACGACGATCTCACCCGCCTGGCTCGCCTGCGCGGCCGTCGTGTGCCCGAGCACCGAGCACTCCACCTCCAGCCCCGGCGCCGCGGCCTCGACGATCGCGCGGGGGTCGTGGCGGAACGCCTCGTCCAGCGCCGCCTCGAGCTCGTCCGCGGCGGCGACGCGCACGATCCCGACGGAGGAGCCCAGCCGTGCCGGCTTGACGAACACCGGCAACCCGAGTGCGGCGACCTCCGCCTCGACCTCCGCGCGCGCCTCGCGCCAGCGCGCGTCGTCGACCGAGGCGTAGCGGACCTGCGGCAGCCCGGCACGCTCCATCAGCTCCTTGAAGACCACCTTGTCCATGCACGCCGCCGAGGCCAGCACGCCGGAGCCGACGTAGGGGACGTCGAGCAGCTCGAGCAGCCCCTGGACGGTGCCGTCCTCGCCGAACGGGCCGTGCAGCACCGGAAACACGGCGTCCGCGCCGAGCAGCCCGCGGCCCGGGTGCAGCGCGACCTCGCCGCCGTCGTGGCGCCAGGTGCCGTCGCGGTCGAGCTCGACCCACAGCACCTCGTGGCCGGCCTGCGTCAGCCCCTCCATGACGGCCGCGCCGCTGCCCAGCGACACCTCATGTTCGGACGAGCGCCCGCCCGCGAGCACCGCGACCCTCATGGCGTCGCCGGCGTCGTCGTGGTGGTGGTCTGCCCGCCGCCGGGCGTGCCACCGGTCCCCGGCGTCGTCGCCGGGGGCGGCGTGAAGTTGCCGACGCCGATCGTCACCGTCGTGCCGGGCTTCGCGGTGCCGCCGGCCGGGCTCTGGCTGATCACCGTGCCGTCCTTCTGCTCGTCGGTCACGGGCACCGATTGGGTCTTGACCTTGAAGCCCGCGCCCGAGAGCGCCTCGATCGCGGTCGCCTCGTCGTCGCCGACGGTGTTCGGCACGTCGACCTTCGCCGGCTTCTTCGCCACGGTGAGCGCCACCGTCGACCCCTTGTCGGCGTTGACCTGCGCGGCAGGAGTCTGGCTCAGCACGGTCCCCGGCGTCGCCTTGGCGTCCTCCTGCTCGTTCGACGTCACGGTGAAGCCGGCGGCCGTGAGCGTCGAGCGGGCGTTGTCGAGCGTCTGGCCCACGACGTCGGGAACGACGACCTTCGCCTTGCCGGAGGAGACGTTGAGTGTCACCGTCTGGCCGCGCTCGAACGACGTTCCCTCGGCCGGCTGGGTGTCGATCGCGTCGCCGGCCTGGACCGTGTCCGAGGCGACGTTGTGCACGCGCACCTTGAAGCCCTTGGACTCGAGCAGGCGTGTCGCCTGCGCGGATGTCAGGCCGTCGACCGCGGGGATGGCGACCGCGCCCGGCCCGTCGGACACCGTCAGCGTGACGACGGAGCCCTTGTCGGCCTTCTGACCCGGCGGCGGGTCCTGCCCGAGCACCTGGTGCACCGGCTGGGCCGAGGTCTTGACGACGGTGTCGACCGAGAAGCCAGCGCGCTGCAGCACCGACTCGGCCGTCGCCTGGTCGGACCCGACGACGTTCGGCACCACGACCTGCTGCGTGCGCAGCAGCAGGAGCGCCGCGATCACGATGCCGACCACGATCAGCGCTCCGAGCGCGAACAGCCACCAGCGCCGGCCCGGCCCGTCGTCCTCGGGCGCCGCGCCGTTGTCGTATGCGGGCGGCGGGTGACCGTAGCTGGGCGGGATCGTGTCCTGCGGGTAGACGCTCGGGCCGGCCGGCGGCGCGCCCACCGCCGCCATCGCGCCGACCATCGTCGCCTGCGTCGGCGGGCTCGGATCGGCCGCGGCCTGCTCGAGCCTCGCGATGAACTCGTCGGCGTCGGAGTAGCGCGCGACCGGATCCTTCTCCAGGGCCTTGAGCACGGCGGCCTCGAGCGCCGGAGAGACCGCGGCGTTGTAGACGCTCGGCGGCACGGGCGCCTCGCCGACCTGCTTGAGCGCGATCGCGACGGCGCTGTCGCCCTCGAACGGCACGCGGCCGGTGAGCATCTCGTAGAGGATGATCCCGATCGAGTACAGGTCGGACTGCGCGCTGACGGCGTGGCCCTGGGCCTGCTCGGGCGAGAGGTACTGCGCCGTGCCCATGATCGAGCCGGTCTGCGTCATGTCCGATGCGCCGGCGCGTGCGATGCCGAAGTCCGTCACCGTCGCGCGGCCGTCGTCGTCGACGAGCACGTTGTGCGGCTTGAGGTCGCGGTGGATGACGCCGCGGCGGTGGGCGAAGCGCGCGGCGCGCAGGATCTGGACGGTGAGGTCGATCGCGCGCCCCGGCTCGAGCGGCGCCTCCTGGTGGATGACCGCCTTCAGCGAGCGCCCCTCCAGGTACTCCATCGCGATGTAGTAGGTGCCGTCCCACTCGCCGCGGTCGTAGACCGAGACGACGTGCTGGTGCTGGAGGCCGGCCGCCGCGGAGGCCTCGCGCCGGAAGCGCTCGACGAACTCGGGATCCTGCGCGAATCGGCGGTAGAGGAGCTTCAATGCGACGCGCCGGCCGAGCTGCGTGTCGGTGGCGAGGTAGACGTCCGCCATTCCCCCCGAGCCCAGGCGGGATTCGATCTGGTAGCGGCGGTCGACGATCGTGCCGGCTTCGAGGCGCTCGGTCATTGCAGGAGGGACTCCATCACGGCTTTGGCGAT
>JADGPM010000270.1 GCA_017882425.1 Solirubrobacteraceae bacterium | reverse complement strand
CTTCACGATCGGGGAGAGCGGCGGGATCGGCGACGTGACGTCGGCGAAGTCGTTCCCGGCGTAGTAGGGCTTGCGGATCCCCGCGGAGAAGGCGTCCTGGGATGACTGGGAGGTCTCGATGCGCCAGTCGACGCCCAGGCTCGTGTCGTTCTGCTCGAACCAGACGAAGGCCTTGACGTTCGGGTAGGTGCTCGGCAGCTGGGTCTGGAGCATGTCCTTGATCCACGCCGCCTTGGACCCGCCGTGCTCGCTGGAGGCGGTCTCGCCGATCAGCATCGGCTTGTCGGGCGCGATCGACTGCACGACGTCGTAGGTCGGGCCGAACATCGCGGGGAACGACTTCCACCCGTCGAGGTCGGTGCCCCAGTTGTAGCCGTCGATGCACGTCCAGTCGACGTACGAGTCGCCCGGGTACATGCGGCTCAGCGGCTTGGCCGAGCCGTTGTACTCGATGTTGGGGCACCACGCCCAGGTCGCGTTGGTCGCGCCCTCCTGGCGGAAGATGTCGTGGACATGGCGCCACGCCTTGACGTAGTCGCCCGGCTGGTTGCCGCTCTGGGACTCGACGTAGGGCCAGACGCCGTGGAGGTTCATCTCCCAGTCGAACTGCAGGAAGAACGGATGGCCCCAGGCCTTGGCGTCCTGGGCCCACTGGCGCACGAAGGTGTCGTAGTCGCCGGCGGCGATCTTCGAGAGCTTGAAGTCGGGCTCGTTCTCCGACAACGGCTGCGAGTAGGAGGCCCAGCCGAAGACGGGTATCGCGCCGCGCTGACGGATCGCCTCCATCTGCGGCGTCGGGAACGACCGGAAGGTGCACGGCGTCGTGTCGCAGAAGGCCCACGGCAGCGAGAACTGCATCAGCGACATCGGCTTGCCGGTGAGCGCCTCGAACTTGTCCGCGCCCTCCATGTTGTAGGGCGGCTGCTCGCCCTGGGCGTTGAACTGCGGGCCGATGTTCGCGCCCCAGTAGACCGACGCCGCGTGCGCCGCCGGGGTCGCGGGGACGACGAAGATCGCCAGGAACGCGACCAGCAGCAGCGCGATACGCGAGATGTCCGAGAAACGCAGGTGCATTCGTGCTCCCTTGAGGGTAGACGCCGCTCCCATCCGACGCAGCAGTACGTCCGTCCAACGTGCCGGCGGAGCCGATCGCCCATACTGGACGCCTTGCACACCAGGCCAGGAAGACGCGCCGCGGGCGCCCTCGCGATCGTGGCGTGCAGCCTCGTGGCCGCCGCGCCCGCCGGGGCTGTCGTGCTGCCGGCGGGCTTCCACCAGGTCGCCGCGATCACCGGGCTCGACCAGCCGACCGCCGTCCGCTTCGCCCCGGCGCCGGACACGACCGTGTTCGTCGCGGAGAAGCGCGGCGTCATCCGCGCGCTGCGCGCGCTCGGCGATCCGGCCCCCGTGACGGTCGCCGACCTGCGCACCGAGACGCTGAACTGGTGGGACCGCGGACTGCTCGGCCTCGCGGTCGACCCGGCCTATCCCGAGCGCCCCTACGTCTACGCGCTCTACACGCGCGACGCGCTGCCGGGCGGCGCGGCACCGCACTGGGGCGAGCCGGGCGAGGACGACGACGACTGCTCGGACGTCGCCGTCGACGACTGCACGGCGAGCGGGCGGCTCGTGCGGATCACGGTCGACCCCGAGTCGCTGCGCGCGACCACCATCACCCCGCTCGTCACCGATTGGTGCCAGCAGGACCCGAGCCACTCGCTCGGCGACCTCCAGTTCGGCCCGGACGGCATGCTCTACGCCGGCGCCGGAGACGCCGCGAGCTTCGCCTTCGCCGACTACGGGCAGTCCGGGAACGCCTGCGGCGACCCGCCGGCGGCGGCCGGCACCGGCCTCGAGCCGCCCGCCGCCGAGGGCGGCGCCCTCCGTGCCCAGGACGCGCGCACGCCGGCCGATCCGACGGGCCTGGACGGGTCGATCATCCGCGTCGATCCAGACACCGGGCTCGGCGCGCCCGGCAATCCGCTGAGCGGACCGGACGACAACGCCCGCAGGATCGTCGCCTACGGGCTGCGCAACCCGTTCCGGTTCAGCTTCCGGCCGGGCACCGGCGAGCTGTACATCGGCGACGTCGGCTGGAACGGGCAGGAGGAGATCGACACGCTCGAGGCGCCGGGCACGGCGCCGGTGAACTTCGGCTGGCCGTGTTACGAGGGCGGACCGGACGGCAGCGCACCCGAGCTGGAGTACGCCTCGGCCGGCCTGTCGGTCTGCGCGGACCTCTACGCGCACGGGCCCGGCGCCGTCAGGGCGCCCGCGTTCTCCTACCCCCACAGCCAGCCCGTGGGCCTCTGCGACCCGGGCGGCTCGTCGATCTCGGGGATCGCGTTCGGTGGCGGGACGGACTACCCACGGGCCGACCGTGAGGGGATGTTCTTCGCCGACTACGCGCGCGGCTGCATCTGGCACATGGCGCTCTCCGGCGGCGCGCCGGACGCCTCGACGCTCGAGACGTTCGCCCGGTACGAGCCGGGTGAGGCGGCGCCGGTGGACCTGCAGTCCGGCCCCGGCGGCGATCTCTACCTCGCCGACATCGCGAACGGCACGGTGTGGGCGATCCAGCACGACGGCAACCCGACCGCGCGCGCCGTCGCCGACGTGACCGAGAGCCGCTCGGCGCCGCTGACCGTGCACTTCGACGCGGGCGCCTCGACGGACTCCGGCGGGACCTCGGCGCTCACGTATGCATGGGACCTCGACGGCGACGGCGTCTACGACGACGCCACCGGCGTCGCGCCGTCGCGCACCTACGAGCAGGAGGGCAGCTACGCCGTGCGCGTGCAGGTCACCGACGCCGGCGGCGCGAGCTCGGTCTCCGACCGCATCCTGATCACGCCGGGCAACACGAAGCCGAGGATCACGCTCGACGCGCCGAGCCCGGCGCTCGCGTGGAGCGTCGGCGACCCGATCGCGTTCAGCGCCGCGGCGGTCGACGACCAGGACGGCGCAGAGCCGCCAGCCCGGATGAACTGGCGCGTCCTGATCCACCATTGCCCGTCGGACTGCCACGCGCACTACCTGACGGCGTTCAGCGGCGTCGATCGCGGATCGCTCACCGCGCCCGACCACGAGTACCCGTCGTACCTCTCGCTGACGGTCACGGTCACCGACAGTGCGGGTCTCAGCGCGAGCCGGACGGTCGATCTGCATCCCACGACGGTGCTGCTCTGCGTGCTGAGCCGGCCTGCGGGCCGCATCGTGACGCTGAACGGCCGGTCGGGCGCCTCGCCGCTGACCGCGACCGTGATCCGCGGCTCCCGCAACGCCGTCGGGGCACCCTCACCGCAGCAGGACGCGGGCGCCGGCGCGTTCACGTTCGAGCGCTGGTCCGACGGCGGCGCGCGCACGCATCAGGTCACGGCCGCGGCCGACCGCACGCTGACCGCGGCCTTCGCCGCGCCGCCTGACGGTGATCCGGCCCCTGCGCCCGCGCGGCCGGGGCCGTCGGCGGAGCCCGCGACCGCGGATGTGAGCCGGCAGGGCGCGCGGGTGCGCGTCGAGAGCGCGATCATCCGTCACGTGGTCAAGCGCCACGGCGTCCGGGCCGGCGCCGGCGGCACGGTGACGCTGCGCGTGCGCTGCGCCGGCCGGGCGGCCTGCTCGACGGTGGTGACGCTCGAGAGCGACGGACAGCGCATCGGCGGCGCCCGCGTCCACGTCGCCGGGCGTCACGCGCGCCTGGTGCGCGTCCCCCTCACGCGTGCGGCGCGCGCGCTGCTGGCCCGTCGCCGTGCGATCCCGGCGCGCTCCGTGGTCGAGCTGCGGGCGACCGGGCGCCTCGAGCGCGTGACGACGCGCTTCGTCCTGCGGGCCGCGCGGCGGCGCTGAGCGACGCGCCTCAGCCGGCGGGCGGAGCGATCGGTCCCAAAGGGAGCGACCCCGTCGTGTTCGCGACGAAGCGCGCGTCCTGGATGCCGGCCCTGAAGGCGGCGGTCGCGCTGCTGCTCGTCTCGATCGGCCAGTCCATGCCGTCGTCGAGCTTGTCGAACCAGAGCAGTCCGCGGATCCGTGGGAAGCGCGTGGGCAGCGCGTGGAACATGTCGGTGATCCACTGGGCCTTCGAGCCGCCCGTCTCGGTCGACGCCGTCTCGCCGATGATCATCGGCTTGCTCGGCGCGATCGTCGTGGTGATCTGGTCGTAGGAGGACTTGAAGAGGTCCGTGAACGAGGTCCAGGGCGTATTCCAGTTGTAGCCGTCCAGCGCGGTCCAGTCGACGTAGGCGTCGCCCGGGTAGAGGCTCTGCATCGAGGTGAAGATGTTGCCGGGGTCGATGTTCGGGCACCAGACCCAGCTCACGTTGGTCGCGCCGACGCGGGTGAAGATGTCGTGCACGTGGCGCCAGGCGGCGACGGAGTCGGCGACCTGGTTGCCGTTCCTGCCCGGGCTCCAGGGGAACCAGTTGCCGTTCATCTCCCAGTTGAAGCGCAGGAAGAAGGGATGGCCCCAGTTCTTCGCGGCGGTGGCCCAGGCGGTGATGTACGCGTCCTGCCCGCCGGCGACGATCGAGCTGAGCCTGTAGGCCGTCTGGTCGCCGCTCACGGGGAGCGCGTCGGTGGCCCAGCTGAAGAAGGGGATCGCGCCCTGGGCGCGGATGGTGTCGAACTCGGCTGCCGGGAAGGTGTAGTTCGTGCAGGGCGACGAGTAGCAGTTGGCGAACGGGCTGGAGAAGTTGACGATCGACGGGGCCTTGCCCGCGTCGCGGGCGAACGTCGTGATCGCACCTGCGTCCCAGGGCGCCTCGGTGCCGGTGAGGGACGACCCGATCCAGGCGCCCCAGTAGAGCGGCGCGGTGCTGCTCGCGGGGGGTGTCACGGGCGGCGTCACCGGGGGTGAGACCGGGGGGCTCACCGGCGGGGCCGTGCTGGGGGCGGGGGTCGGCGTCGGCGCGGGCGTCGGCGTGGGGGCGGGGGTCGGCGTCGGCGCGGGGACCGGCCTCGTCGTGCCGTGGTGGCCGCGCAGCGCGTTCTTGATCGAGATCCTGGAGACGCGGCGGCCCGCTGCGCAGGCCCTGAGGCTGCGGTTGAACGCCGAGGAGGCGCAGAAGGCGACGCGCCCGTGATGGCCCACGGAGCCGGCCTGCGCGACCGCCGGCGCCTGCGCGCCGAGGGCCAGCGCGGCCACGCCGAGCAGCACGGCGGGCCTGCGGGCGGAGCATGAGCCCGACGTCCTCACACCCGGAGGTGTCGGCCCCCCTCGGCGCCGGCCCGACCGCAGTAGACGCATGACCCATGCGCCGTCGGTCAGCGGCCTGCTGCGTGCGCTCGACGGCGGAGACGGGCCTCTGCGCCCGGCCCCCCGGCCCGGCGGTGCCTAGCGCGCCGTGCAGCCGCGCAGCGTCACGACCAGCGTCCGCGAGGCGGTGTGGCTGCCGACATCGAAGACGACGTGGACGCGCACGTGGTGCGTGCGGGCCGACAGCCCGGTGGCGCTCAGATGCAGGACGAAGTGGCCCGCCGCGTCCGGCCGCAGTACGCGGCGCACGAGCCTGCCGTCGAGGAAGAACGTCGCGTGCCCGATCCTGCTGCCGCTCACGACCGCCCCCGCGCTGCCGCGCGAGCAGCTGGACGAACCGGACACATGGGCCGAGCCGGAGTGCAGGCGCAGCCCGGAGACGACCGTGCGCGGCGCGGCGAGCGGTGTCGTGAAGGCGTGGGTGGCGGAGACGGCGGTCCCCGCGGCGTCCGTGGCGGCGGCGCGGCCGGTCATCGCCAGCTCGGTGGCGCCCGGCGTGGTCTGAACCTGGCACTGATAGGTCCACGTGTCACCGGGGTCGAGCGTCGCGACCGACAGGTCGGCGCCGCGGTTGACGACCGCCGCGGGCGTCTGGCAGACCGATCCGACGACGAGGACGTCCGCCGCGGCGAACGCCGAGCCGCCGGTGTCGGCGACCGCGAACGTATAGGTGAGGAGCTCACCCGCCACGGCCGTGGCCGGCCCGTACGTGGTGATCGACAGGGCCGGCGAAGCGGCCGCGTCCGCCGAGGCGGGCGCGGCGGCTGCGAGGGTCGCGGCCCCTGCGGCGATGAGCGGCAGGAGGCGGCGAAGCCTGGTGGAGAGCGTGGTGGTCGGAGCGGTGATCGACATTGCGGCGACCGTAGCCCCGGGCCGCCGTCCCGTAAACCCCGCTCAACGACCATCCGACGCCGCCGGTCGAGCGAAAGCACCCGTTCATGGACGGATGTTGGCTGCCGAAACGGCCGCCGAGTTGTATCGTTGGTGGAGCGTCGGATAGGGGGGAAACCGTCCGGCACAGCAGGACCAGCATGGGACGTCGTCCATCGGGGGGCGCCGACCAGCAAGCAAGGGGAAGCGACGCCATGGACACGGCGCAGGACTACGCAACCGCATACAGCACGGCCGTCGAGCCGATGGCCCATGACAGCTGGCACGGCGAGCTCGGCAACGCGCCGCTCGCACTCGCCGACGACACGACGTGGGGCACGACGCTCCGTGGCACGCGGCCGCGGGTGAGCGTCGTGGTGCCGACGCTCAACGAGGCCGAGAACCTCCCGCACGTCCTTCCGCGGCTCGACCCGAGCCACGAGGTCATCATCGTCGACGGCGGCTCGAGCGACGACACCGTCGCGACGGCGCTGCGCCTGCGCCCGGACGCGCGGATCGTCCACCAGCAGCGCCGCGGCAAGGGCGAGGCCCTGATCTGCGGCTGGACGGCGGCGACCGGCGACATCGTCGTCACGCTCGATGCCGACGGCTCGGCGAAGCCGGAGGAGATCCCCGCGTTCGTCCGGGCGCTCTGCGACGGCGCCGACTACGCCAAGGGCTCGCGCTACATGTACGGTGGCGGAAGCACCGACCTGACCTGGCTGCGGAGCTTCGGCAACCGCTTCCTGAGCTCGGCCGTCAACCTGCTGTTCGGGACGCGCTACTCGGACCTCTGCTACGGCTACAACGCCTTCTGGCGCGAGTGCGCCGACAAGCTCGCCTGCGACGTCGACGGGTTCGAGATCGAGACGCTCATGAACATCCGCGCCGCCCAGGCGGGGCTGAAGGTCGTCGAGATCCCGAGCTACGAGGAGGACCGGATGTTCGGCTCGAGCAACCTGCGTCCCTTCCGCGACGGCGTGCGCATCCTGCGCCTGATCTTCCGCGAGCGGATGCGCCGCACGGCCGAAGAGCCCGCGCCGGCCGTCGCCGAGGCTCGCCCGCGCGTGGTCGCCGGCGACTCGCTGACACCCGAAGCAGCCTGAACGCCCCGGCCGCGCGCGGCTGAGCGCCCCGCCGCGCCCTGCGCGGGTCGCGGCGGGACGGCGTGCTTCAATGACTGCTCGTCGCGAGGAGATCGCGAGCCGCCCGCCCTTGGCCGCCGAAGACCCGAAAGACGCGGCGATCAGCCGCCACCTGGCCCTGAGCACGGTCAGCAACTACCTCGGCCAGGTCGTGAACCTCGCGGTCTGGTTCCTGCTGACCCCGTTCCTGGTCCGCAAGCTCGGCGCGACCCAATACGGCCTGTGGGTGCTCGTCTCGTCGTTCATCGCCTACGGGTCGCTGCTGGACTTCGGGGTCGGCGACGCGATCGTCAAGTACGTGGCCGAGTTTCGCGCCCGCGGCGACGACGACAGCGCCTCGCGGCTCGTCGCGACCTCGCTCTGGCTCTACTGCGCACTGGGTCTGCTCGTGTTCGTCATCGGCGTCGCGCTCGCGCCGCTCGTCCCCAAGCTCATCAATGTGCCGCCCTCCGAGCAGCACACGGCCTCACTGCTCGTCATCCTGACGGCGCTCGGCGTCGCCGTGGAGCTGCCCGCCACGGCGTCGTACTCCGTGCTGCGCGGGCTGCACCGATTCGACCTGATGAACCTCATCGGGAGCGGCGCGATCCTGGCGCTCGCGCTCGGCTGGGTGATCGTGCTGCTGCTCGGCGGGGGCGTCCTCGCGATGGCCGCGATCGTGGTCCCGCTGACGCTCGTGTGGCAGATCCCGGCGATCATGCTGATCCGGCGAACAGCGCCCGGCATGCGCTTCGGCTTCCGCGGGGCGCAGCGCGGGATGGCCCGCAGCGTGGCGACGTTCAGCTCGGCGCTGTTCGGGATCAACGTCGCCGCAGTCGTCAAGGGCAAGAGCGACGAGATCGTGATCGGCGCCTCGCTGCCGGTCGCGGCGGTCGCGCCGTACTCGATCGCGCGGCGGCTCAGCGGGCTCCCCGGGCTGCTCGCCTACCAGTTCGTGCGCGTCCTGATGCCGCTCGCCTCGCGCCTGCACGCCGAGGGCGATCGAAGCCTCCTGCGCGCGCTCTACACGGCGAGCACGCGGTTCACGATCGGCATGTTCACCGCCGTCGCCGGCGGCCTGATCGTCTTCGCCGGGCCATTCCTCTCGGCGTGGGTCGGGCCGCGCTTCGCGCACAGCTCCGACATCGTGGTGATCCTCACGTTCGCCGGGCTGGCCGAGGCGCTGCTGTGGCCCGCCGCCCAGCTGCTCCAGGGCATGAACCGCCACCGCCCCCTCGTCGTGTTCGCGCTCGGCTCCGCCGCGCTGAACCTCACCCTGTCGATCATCCTGATCGGGCCGCTGGGCGTGAAGGGCGTCGCCTACGGCACGCTGATCGCGACCGGGATCGAGGCGCTGATCGTCGTGCCGTTCGCGGGGCGCGTGACGGGCGTCGCCGGGCGCACGGTGTTCCGGGACGTGCTCGTTCCCTCGGTCCTCCCGGCGATCCCGATGGTCGCGGTGCTGCTGCTGATCCGCGCCACGTTCGCCCCCTCGACGATCGTGACGATCGCGCTCGCGGGGCTGGCCGGCGCGTTCGTCTACGCGGTCGGGTACCTCGCGTTCCCGGTCGCCGTGCGCGAGCGCGAGATGGCGGCTGCGGTCCTGGGCGGCGTCCGCGGGGCGGGCCGGCGCCTCGTGCGCCGCTAGCGCGAACCGACGCGGTCGACCTCCTGGCGCAGGAACCCGGCGAACACGTGTGCGCGCCCGCCGACGCCCTCGGTGAGGTCGAGCCGGGCCTGGAGCAGCCAGGTGAGCACGCGCAGCGGGCCGAGGTCGGCCGGCGCGAGCCCCAGTGCGGCTGCGTACCGTCGCTCGCAGGCCGCGAACGCCGCGCCCGATGCGGTCTCCTCGCCGGCGAGCTCCGCGTAGGAGCGCTGCTCGGCCGGCGAGTCCATCGTGCCTGCCGCGAAGAAGGCGGCGTGCGCGAGGAAGTAGACGAGGTCGATCGCGGGGAGGCCGCGCGGGTGGGAGGTCTCCCAGTCGAGCACCACGAGCCGGCGGTCGTCGTCGACGAGCGTGTTCCAGGGGGTGAAGTCGCGGTGCTCGACCACGCCGGGAAGCGTGCCGAGCGAGGCGACGATCGTGCGCGTGCGCTCGAGCAGCGCCTCGTCGGCGATGCGCTCGCGGGCGAGGACGCCGAACGCGGGCTCGACGTGCTCAGCCCACCACGCCCGGCGCTCGAGCGGCTCGGGGCGGCCGGCGAGGTCGATCAGGAAGTCCGTCGCGAGCTCGACGAGCGGTGCCAGCGGCGCACCCCGCTGCAGCAGCTGGGCGACGCTGGTTCCGGAGAGCGCCGACTCGGCGACGAGCGGCCGTCCGGCCCAGCGGCGCTCGAACACCACCGCCGGCACGCCGTGCAGTGGCTCGCGTGCCGGAGGCGCGAGCGCGCGCAGCTGTTCGGCCTCACGCGCGAGCGCGGCGGCGGCGCGGTCCACGCGCGGCACCTTCACGACGAAGTCGGGCCGGCGGTGGCCGCCGTGGAAGACGAGGACGACGAGCTTGTTGAGGTTCGACGCCCCGCCCGTCAGGAGCATCAGGCCCGACTGCTGCGCGGCGCCAGGGGTCGCGGCGGCGATGGCGGCCGGCAGGCCACCGGTCGGACGCCCGCCCGGGCGCCGCGCGATGACGCTCACCGGGCCGAGCAGCCCGCTGGGGGCCCCGCG
>JADGPM010000269.1 GCA_017882425.1 Solirubrobacteraceae bacterium | reverse complement strand
GTTTGCGGATGTAGCTGTTGGCGCCCAGGTCGTAGCTGCGCGCGAGGTCGCTCTCCACATTTGAGGACGTGAGGATCACGACGGGCAGGCGGCGTGTGCGGGGGTCGGCGCGCAGCCGCTCCAGGACTTCGAGGCCGCCCACCTTGGGCAGCTTGAGGTCGAGCAGCACGAGGTTGGGCATGTCGCGCACGTCGCGGCCCGAGTAGCTCCCGGTCGCGAACAGGTAGTCGAGCGCCTCGGCGCCGTCCCGCACCACGTCGACCCTGTTGGCCACACGGTTGCGGCGCAGCGCGCGCAACGTGAGCTCGACGTCATCATCGTTGTCTTCGACGAGAAGGATCAAACGCTGTTCCTTCATTCACCCTCCCCTCGGGGCCCCAGCGTGAACCACACGGTGGCTCCCTTACCCGTTGCACCCTCCGCCCAGACACGCCCTCCATGTCTGTGCACGATGCGCTGGACCGTGGCGAGGCCGATGCCGGTGCCCGGGAACTCGTCGTCCCCGTGCAACCTCTGGAAGGGAGTGAACAGCTTGTCGGCGTACTGGGCGTCGAAGCCGGCGCCATTGTCTCGTACGAAGAACACCAGCCCCTCCCCCCGTGCCTCGGTCCCTACGTCGACGCGGGCGCCCTCGGTGCGCGACGTGAACTTCCACGCATTGCCGAGCAGATTGCGCAGCGCCACGTCGAGCAGCTGCGCGTCACCGTCGGCGGTCATGTTCGGCATCACGTTGAACCTGACCTGCCGCCCGGGGTCGTCGTCCGAGAGCTCGTCGCCGATGGACCGCGCCAGCGCCGAGACGTCGACTCGCTCCCAGGTCATGCCCCGGCGCGTCATGCGCGACAGCATGAGGAGGTCGTCGATGAGGCGCCCCATGCGCTGCGACGCCGCGCGGATGCGCCTGAGGTAGTCCGCGGCGTCGCCCTCGAGGTCCTGGCCGTAGTCCTCGAGCAGCGCCAGGCTGAAGCCGTCCAGCGCGCGCAGGGGTGCGCGCAGGTCGTGCGACACCGAGTAGCTGAACGCCTCGAGCTCGGTGTTGGCCGCCTCGAGCTCATCGGTGCGCTCGCGCACGCGCTGCTCGAGGTCGGCGTTGAGCGCCTCGAGCTGCCGCTCGGCCTTGCGCCGGGCGCGCTCGCGACCCGCCGCCTCGATGGCGAACCCGATGTCGGCGGCGAGCCGCTCCAGGAGGCCGACCTCCTCGACGTCGAACCGCCCCGGCTCGGAGGAGTAGATCGCGAGCGCCGCGTCGTGGTGGCCGTCGATCACGATCGGCACGGCCGCCGACGAACGCAGACCGTGCGCCCGCGCCACCGCCGCGATCCCCGCCATGCGCGGGTCCGTGGCGATATCGGGGCAGGTGTCGCTGCGGCCCTCTCCGAGAGCGATCCCCACTGTGCCTGGCCGGTCGGAGGGCACGTGCACCTCCGCAGCGATCTCCGCGGCCGCGCCCTCCACGCCGGCAGTAGCCAGGACGCGCACGGTCCCGTTGCGGCGCCGCTTCCCTACCCAGGCGAGCCCGAACCCGCCCTGGTCCACGGCGATCCGGCATACCTTCTCATAGAGGCGCTCCGGGTCGCGTTCCTCGGGGATCGCCTCGGTCACGGCGCTGAGCACCTGGTACAGGCGTGAGAGCCGGGCGAGGCGCACGACGTTCGCCCGGCGCTCGGTGACGTCCTCGATGATGAGGAGGACGCTATCCGATGACGCGTCTTCGCCGCGCATGAGCGCGAGCGACGCGCTCGTATGGATGCGCGCGCCGTCTTTGCGAACGCAGGGCAGATCGAGCCCGGAGAACTGCTCGCCGGCGAGCAGACGCTCCTGCAGTGCGTCGGCCTGCGCCATCGAGTCCGCGGGGATGAACGGCGGCGGCTCGCCGGCCACTTCTTCGGCGCTCCAGCCGAAGATCGCCGCCGCCGCGGGGTTCCAGAGCTGGACGCGGCGGTCGCCGCCGAGGGCGACCATCGCCAGCGGCGACGCCATCACCGTCGCCTCGAACCGCTGCGACAGCCGGCTGAGCTCCGCCTCAGCGGAGCGCTGCTCGGTGATGTCGAGGACGATGAGCGCGAACTGCCCGCGGCGCGGTGACACGACCTGCTGGTCGAGGTATCGCCCCAGCCCGGGCGCCCACATCTCGAAACGCTCGGCTTCGCCCGTCAGCGCGACCCTGCCGAAGCGCTGCACCAGCCCGCTCTCGGCGAGCCCGGGGATGACGTCGAGGCCCCGCCTGCCGACCAGGTCGGCCACGGCCAGCCCGGTCTGCGTCTCGAAGGCGGGGTTGGCGGCGAGGATGACGAAATCGACGGGCTCGCCGGCCGCGTCGAGGACGACCTCGTGGAGCGCGAAGCCGCTCCTCGCGCTCTCGAACACGGTCCTGTAGCGCTCCTCGCTGTCTCGCAGCGCGGCGTCGGCCGCCTTGCGCTCGCCGATATCGCGGACGATCTCGAGGAAGTACTCCTCCCCTTCGATCGCCACGATGCTGAGACCTACCTCCACCGGGAACTCGACCCCGTCGCTGCGGCGGTGCAGGCTCTCGAACGTCAGGTGGCCACCGGCCTCCTCGAGTTGCCGCGTGCGGTCGGCCACGGTGACCCCAGGCTGGGGCGCGCGGAAGGTGTCGATGCCCCTGCCGACCAGGTCGTCGCGCGAGTAGCCGTAGGTGGTGAGCGCGAAGTCGTTGGCCTCGACGACCTTGTTGTCCCGGTCGATGAGGAGCACGATCTCCTTCGCCTCCCGCATGAGCGCCGCGTACCGTGCCTCGACGCGGCGCCGTTCACGCTCCGCGCCGGCCGCCTCGTGCAGGCTGCGCGCCTTGCGCCTCCGCCAGTCGAGGAGAAGCACGACGACGAGGAGGACGATGCCGGCGACCCCCGCGAATACCGCGAGCGTTCGGCTCCGGATCGAGCCGATGACCGCGGTGCCGAGGTCGGCCGCCAGGAATCGCGGCGGGCCGGGGACGATGCCGGCCGCCACCGGCACGGGCTCTGCACGGTGGTCGCCGCTCTGCTCCAGTCCCTCCGCGCCCTGCGCGCGCGTCGCTGTGGACGGTCGCGCGAAGGTGGCGGTTCCGAGCAGCGACACGCCGACGACCAGGGCAAGCAAGATCGCGGCGGAGATCGCAAGGCAGCGAACAACTCGAGGACGCGCTCCTTCGTGCCGCTCATCGGCGGCCGCGGCAGCTCCTCCGCGCGTCTCCTCGCCTGCGACGCCCTTCACGCTCTCTTCCGTCCCCGATCGCCCGAGCGGCCGGGAGCCTCCTGATGGCGGCGCCGGTCCACGCCACCCTCGGCCGTCCTCACGACCGCTGCTTCACCAACAGTACCCGAGTGCCCATCGGCCCGCACGTGTAGTGCACCGCGTCGGCCAGCGCGCGCATGAAGTGGATGCCGCGTCCGCTGGTCGCCGCGTCCGGCGGCGCGCAGATCGGCGACGTCGACATCCCCGCGCCACCGTCGATGACCTCGACGGCGACCTCGTCCTCGTAGCAGAAGAAGCGCACGCGCACGTCGTCGTCCGCGCCGTGCGGCGACCCGTGCACGACCGCGTTGGCGAGCGCCTCGGCGACGGCGACGCTGAGCTCGAAGAGCTCGGTGCCCTCCAGCCCCGCGACCTCGGCGAAGGCCGCGACGCGACGGCGCGCGGCGCGCAACTGGCGGGTGGTGGCCGGGAACGTGAACTCGTGCTCCCAGCGCGGCCGGTCGGGAGCGCGCAGCGGAGCGTCCGCATCGCCCTCGGGCGGGCCGGGCGCCGGCGGCACGGCGCGCATGAGGCCGGCGCTCGCGAGCGCCGCCCGGGCGTCCGGCTCCTCGACCGCCACGACCAGCTCTCCGCCGGCCGATGCGAACGCGGTGGCCGCGGCGCGCAGCGCCGTCAGCCCGCGGTCGTCCATGGGCCCCCACGGGTCGAGGTCGACCACGACGGCGGACGCGCCGGAGCTCATGCAGCGCCTCACCTCGTCCGGGAGGTCGGCCTCAAGGCGGCTGCCCTCGATGCCTCCGCAGTGGATCACGCAGACCTCGCTTCGGACCTCCGTGCTGACGGCTGGGCCCTGGTCGGTCAAGCGGATGGGTCCTGCGCCGGGCGGGCGTCGCTGTCGTATGCCACCGGAGGCTCGAACCGGCAGTCCTCCTGGCCGGGCCACCCGCCGAAGGGATAGGTGCAGTGCATCTGGTGTACCTGTTCGCCGACGTCGTCGAAGCGCGCGTGGATGCGCTCGACGATCTCGTCGGTCATGGTGAACGAGCGCACGCCCTCGCTGAACGCCTGGCGCAGGGCGTCCATGCGCAGTTCCAGCTCGTCGAAGTCGGCGCGCCACTGCTGTACGTCCCCGGACGCGGGATGGCGCAGGTTACGGGTCTCACTCATGTCCGTGCCTCCAAACGCTGCTGAGGACTGGTCGTCCTCACGGTCGTACACGCTCATACCCTCCGGGGGTTTCCCGTACACGACCGGCACGAGGCCGTGGCCGCCCTCCCGCGATCGGCCGTCGCCGCCGTTGTAGACTCCGCCGGAGGACCGGCGCCGGGCCGGCCCGCGGACGCCGGAGGTCGCACCATGGGAGCAAGAGAATACGCACGCGGACGCCGCGTCGTGGCCCGGCTGCCGCACGGCGGCGACCTGCTGGAGGAGATCGCCGCTGTGGCCGACGCGCACGGCATGCAGGCGGCGGAGCTGCGCGCCATCGGCGCGCTGCAGACCGCCCGTCTCGCCTTCTACGACCAGACGTCGCACGAGTACGGCGAGTTCTCCGTGGCCGCGCCGGTCGAGCTCGTCGGGCTGCTCGGCAACGTCTCGCGCCGCGACGGCGCGACCGCCGTGCACGCCCACGCCACCCTCGCCGGACACGACGGAGCCTGCGTGGGCGGGCACGTGGCGCCGGGCTGCGTGATCTTCGCCTGCGAGCTGCTCCTCCAGGAACTCGTCGGCGAACCGCTCGAGCGGGAGTTCGACGAGGTCACCGGGCTGCCGCTCTGGCGCGGCCTCTGAGGACGTCCGTCCGCGAGCGCGCCGAGAAGGCGGTGACAAAGGGAGAAGATGGTGTCGGAAGGGGGACTTGAACCCCCATGAGGTTAAACCCTCACTAGGCCCTCAACCTAGCGCGTCTACCAATTCCGCCATTCCGACACTGAGGGACCGCGATTATAGGTGGTCCCGAGCCGGGC
>JADGPM010000268.1 GCA_017882425.1 Solirubrobacteraceae bacterium | reverse complement strand
GCGTCCTCCGAGCCCGCGTGCCGCGCGGTCGTCGCGGCGCGTCTGAACGCACCGCACGCCGCGGAGCCGCTCCTGCGCCGGCTGCGCGTGCGCGTGATGGCCGGTGCCCTGCTCGACGAGCCCGACCTGATCGCCGCGGCGGCGGCCGACGTCGGCCTCGACCCGCGCGAGCTCGACGCCTGGTGCGCGACGGATGAGGTGCAGGCGGCGCTGGCCGAGGACATCGAGGCGGCGCGCACGCCGGCGCCGGCCGCCCGCGCGCTCGACCACAAGCTCGGCGGGCCGCCCGAGCGCCGGCGCTACACCACGCCGAGCTACGAGCTCCGCCGCCGCGACACTCCCGGCGTCGTCGTCGTCCCCGGGTTCAACCCCATCGAGGCGTACGAGACGGCGATCGCCAACCTCGCGCCCGAGCTCGAGCGCCGGCCGCCGCCGGAGAGCGTCGAGCAGGTGCTCGCCTGGGCGGGCGAGCCGCTCGCGACGGCGGAGGTCGTCGCGCTGATGCAGGACGAGCCGGCCGTCGTGCGCGCCGCCCTCAGCCGCGTCGCCCGTGCGCAGCCGGCCGGCGCCGACGCCTACTGGACCGGCTGAACTAGATCACCTCGAGCCGGCGCCCGAATGCGCGGTCGAACAGCTCGACCTCGCGCGCGGCCGCCCAGCGCGGCACCGTCGCGTCGCCGTCGGCCACGAGCTCGAGGCGCACGACGTCGCCGGCGACGTGCGCACGGACCTCGCGCACGATCTGGTCGCGGCTGCGCTCGAGGTCCTCGCCGAGGCGCAGCAGCACCGCGCAGCGATCCAGCAGCTCGGCATCGCCCGGCCAGGTGATCGCCTCGAACGGGCCGAGCGCCGGCATGCCCTTGCGGTGATAGCGCACGACCTGGCCGATCAGCGCGACCTCGCGCGGCGCGAAGCCCGGCAGCCCGGCGTTGAGGATGAGGTAGCGCGAGTGCTTGTGGTGGTCGTCGTAGTCGACGGCCACGCCGACGTCGTGCAGCAGGCACGCGGCCCACAGCAGCTCGCGCTCGGCGGTGTCGCCGTCGTGCACGCCTGCGGCGGCGAGCTGGTCGAACAGCCCCAGTGCCAGGCCGGCGACGTGGCGGGTGTGCGCCGCGTGCGGGTCGTACTGCGCCGCGAGGTTCAGGACGCTGGCGCGCCGCACGTCGTCCAGCAGCGGCCCGTCGGCACCGGTCAGCGTGCGGTCGAAGAAGACGCCCTCGCGCAGCCCCGCCTCGGTCGCCTCGATGCCGGCGAAGCCGCCCGCCTCGAGCACCGACTGCACGACGACGGCGCCGGCGAGGACGATGTCCGCGCGCGCCGGCTTGATGCCCGGCATCCGCGCGCGCTCGGCGACCGGCATGCGCGCGAGCCGGTCGACCAGCTCGTCCAGCATCGCGCGCTCGATCAGGAAGCCCTGGACGCCGAATTCCGGGAGCTCGTCCATCCGCTGCGCGGTCGCGGCGAGGTTGCGGACCGTTCCCCCGACGCCGACGATGCGCTCGCCGCAGCCGGTCAGCCATTCGGCGCGCTCGAGCTTGCGCAGGACGTGGTCGCGCAGGCGCCCGAGCCCCTTGGCGCCCTGCGGCTCGTCGCCCGGCAGGAAGCGCTCGGTCATGCGCACGGCGCCGAGGCGCCAGGAGTCGACCTCCAGCTGCCGGCGGGCGGCGACGTGCACGAGCTGCATCGAGCCGCCGCCGAGGTCGAGCACGGCGCCGTCGCGCAGGTCGGTCGAGTTGATCGCGGCGAGAAAGCCGCAGCGTGCCTCCTCCTCGCGCGAGAGGACGCGCACCGGAAGGCCCGACGCTGCGCGCGCACGCGCGAGGAACTGCTCGGAGTTCGAGGCCTCGCGGATGGCGCTCGTCGCGACCGCGTCGACCTCGCCGGCCGTCAGGCCCGCGGCTTCGCAGAAGTGGGCGAACACCGTGATCGCGGCGATCGCGCGGGCCATCCCCTCCTCGCCGAGTGCGCCCGTCCCGTCCATCCCGGCGCCGATGCGCACCGGCTCGTAGATCTCGTCGGTGCGTTTCCACCATCCGCCGAGCCCGCCGCGCGCGGCGGGGTGCGTGGTGAAGACGACGAGCCGGAAGGAGTTCGAGCCGAGGTCGACGACCGCCAGCCGGGAGTCGCCGTCAGGGCGCAAACTCGAGCAGCTCGATGCGGTAGCCGTCCGGGTCACGGACGAAGCACAGCCGCGGGCCGTTCTCGCTGACCGTGTAGGGCGGCTTCTCGGGCTCGATGCCCTGCGCGGCGAGCCCGGCGAGCGCGCCGTCGAGGTCGTCCAGGCGCACGGCGATGTGGTTGTAGCCCGTGCCGAGCTCGTAGGAGTCGACGCCGAAGTTGTAGGTGAGCTCGAGGCGGGCGCCGTCGTCGGGGAAGCCCATGAAGACGTTGACGGCCTCGTCGCGGATCGGCAGGCGGCCGAGCTCCTCGAAGCCGAGCGCCTTGTAGAACGCAACGGAACGGTCGATCTCGCCGATGCGGTAACAGGTGTGGATCAGCTCGGGCATGCGGCGTAGCGTAGCCTGACGGGCATGGTCGTCGAGCGCTCTCTCCTCCCGGATTTCCTCACCAACACCTACCTCGTCGGCGAGCCCGGCGGCGCGGCGTTCTTCGTCGACGCGGGCGGTCCTGTGGAGCCGCTGATCGAGGCCGCCGGGCGGCACGGGATGACCCCGACCCACGTGCTGCTGACCCACCACCACTACGACCACGTCTGCGCGCTCGACGCGCTGCTCGCGCGCTGGCCGGACCTGCAGGTGCTGATCCATCCCGCCGAGCGTGCGGAGGTCCCGCAGGCCACCGGCGACCTGCTCCCGGGCGCGCCGCTGACGATCGGCGGCCTGCAGATCACCGCCCTGCACACCCCGGGTCACACCGCCGGGATGCTGGCGCTCCTCGTGGACGGCGAGGTCTTCACCGGCGACACGCTGTTCAAGGGGTCGGTCGGCGGCGTCCGTGCCCCCGGCAGCACGAGCTACGCGGACCTGAAGGCGTCGATCATGGACGGGCTCATGCAGCTCCCGCCCGAGACGATCGTCCGGCCCGGCCACTCGGATGGGACGACGATCGGCGAGGAGTGGGAGCACAACGGCTTCATCCGCATCTGGCGCGGCGTCGACGCCGAGGGTTCCCAGCCCTGCACCGCGCTCGGCGACCCGGCGACGCTGATCCTGCTCGGCGACGACTACGACGGCGGGCACAAGGCGTGGGTGCGCTGGCCCGACGGGCGCGACGACATCGTCCCCGGCTCGCAGGTCCAGACCGGCTGACGCCGGGCGGGGTCATGGACACGGACGACCGCGACCTGGGTGACGAGCGCCCGCCCGACGCGGACGAGATGCCGGCGACGCGGCTGCGGCGCAGCGCCGTCCTCGGGCGCCTGGCGGCCACCGAGGCGGCGAAGTACGCGGGCACCTACGCGGCGAACCTGACGCGCTCGCCGCAGGAGGCGGAGGACGCGATCGGTCGCCGTCAGGTCGAGGCGGCCCAGCAGATGGTGCGCGTGCTCGGCTCGATGAAGGGCGTCGCGATGAAGCTCGGCCAGATGCTCTCGGTCGCCGACCTCGGCGCCGTTCCCGAGCCCTACCGCGCGGACGTCCAGGCGGCGCTCTCGCAACTGCGCGACGCCGCGCCGACCGTCGCCTTCAAGGACATGCGCCGCGTGCTCGAGCAGGAGTACGGCGAGCCGGTCGACCGCGTCTTCGCCGAGCTCGACCAGGAGCCGATCGCCGCCGCGTCGATCGGGCAGGTCTACCGCGCGCGGCTGCACGACGGGCGCGCCGTCGCCGTGAAGGTCCAGTATCCGGGCATCGCCGCGGCCGTGCGCGCCGACCTGCAGAACCTCGGGCCGCTGCTGCGGATCGCCAAGCAGATCATCCCGGGGCTCGACGTCGAGGGCACGGCGGCGGAGGTGCGCGAGCGGATGCACGAGGAGCTCGACTACGAGCTCGAGGCGGCCAACCAGCGCGCGGTGGCGCGCGCGCATCGCGGCCACCCGTTCATCGTCGTGCCGGAGGTGGTGGGGGACCTCTGCCGCGAGAAGGTGATCGTCATGGACTTCGTCGAGGGGCTCGGGCACGAGCGGATCCGCGCCCTGCCGCAGGACGAGCGTGACCGCGTCGCCGAGATGATCTTCCGCTTCTACTTCGGCTGCATGTACCGCCACCACCAGTTCTCCGGCGATCCCCATCCGGGCAACTCGCTGTTGCTGGCGGACGGGCGCATGGCCTTCCTGGACTTCGGCCTGTTCAAGCGGATCAGCGCCGCGGCAGCGGACAGCGAGCTCGAGATCCAGCGCCTGGGCATCGAGGACCGGGGAGCGGAGATGATCGAGAGGATGGCGGCTGCCGGCATGCTGCCCAACCCCGAGCGCGCGACGCCCGAGGGCGTGATCGCCCAGTTCCGCGCCTACTCGTGGTGGTTCACGACCGACGCGGTGCTGGAGCTCGACCCGAGCCTCGCGACGCGCATCGTCCTCGAGTTCAGCGACCCGACTCAGGGTCAGTTCCAGCGCATCCGCCACGAGCGCCTGCCGGCCGAGCACGTCTTCGGCCGCCGGCTGGAGATGATGACGCTCGCCGTCATGAGCCAGCTGCGCCCGCGTGGCAACTGGTTCCGTGTGGCGCGCGAGTGGCTCTACGACGCCGAGCCCGAGACCGAGCTCGGCCGCCAGGAGGCCGCCTACTACGCGAGCCGCGCATGAGGCGCGAGGCGGGTCCGGACACCGGCGCGATGCGCCGGCGGATCCGCCGTCCGCGCCCGCGGCCGCCGGGGCCGCGCGCGCGGCTGGCGATGCTCGTCGTCGGCACCGGCAGCGCCTTCGCGATCCTCGCGCTGTCCGGGTCACTGTCGGTCGCGCGGGTGCAGAGCTGGTTCGACGGCCTCGGCTGGGCGGGCCCTGTCGTGTTCATCCTCGCCTCGAGCCTGCTGACCGTCGCGATGTTCCCCGGCCCGCTGCTCGCCGGCGCCGCCGGCCTGCTGTTCGGCACCGCGCTCGGGACCCCGGTCTCGATCGTCGCCGCGACGTGCGGCGCGACGCTCGCCTGCCTGATCGGGCGGCGGGTCGCCGGGGACGCCGTCGAGGAGCTCGGCGGCGAGCGCGTCACCCAGCTCGCGGCCTGGGTCGCCCAGCGCGGCTTCGCCTCCGTGCTCTACGCACGGATCGCGCCGCTGATGCCGTACAACGTCATCAACTACGCCGCCGGGCTGACGACGATCCCGATCGCGACCTTCGCCCTGGCGACCACCATCGGCGTCGCCCCTCGCGCGTTCGCCTACGCGGCGCTCGGCGGGTCGTTCGGGAACTTCGGGTCACCGGAGACGATCATCGCGGTCGCGATCCTCGTCGGGATGGCCGTCGGTGGGGTGTTCGTGGTCCGGCGCGACGTGCGGCGGGAGCGGGCGACGCGGGGCGGGGCTTCGCCGACCGTGTCGAGGTGACCACACCCCGGCGTGGTCAACGGACCGGGCGGGCGCGACCGCTGCCTACTCCGCCAACGGCGGGCGCCCCGGCTTCAGCGGGTCCAGACGCTGGATCTGGAACAGGCTCGTCGTCCCAGGGCGCCCACTGGGCAGCCCCGCCGTGATGCCGACACGCTGACCCTCGGTGCACCAGCCGAGTTCGATGACGCGCTGGGCGGCGTCGGCGATCAGGGCCTCGGTGATCGTGTGCTTGCGCATCGACGCGGCGCGGACGCCCCACATGAGGCCGCATCGTCGCACCGTCTCGCGGCCCGGCGAGAGCGCGTAGATCGGCACCGTCGGCCTGTGGGCGGAGACGAGCCGGGCGGAGCGGCCCGAGAGCGTCGGCACGATGATCGCGTCGAGCTCCAGCTCCTGTGCCGCAGCGACGGCACTGTGCGCGACGGTGTAGCTCGCGTCGCGGCCGTCGCGGCGCACGCGCGTCTCCATCCAGCGGCGGTAGGGCGCTTCGCGCTCGGTCGTGATGGCGACCGAGGCCATCATCTCGATCGCCTCGACCGGGTAGGCGCCGATCGCGGTCTCCTGCGAGAGCATCACGGCGTCGGTGCCGTCGAGGATCGCGTTGGCGACGTCCGTCACCTCGGCGCGGGTGGGGCGTGCGGAGCGCACCATCGAGTCGAGCATCTGCGTGGCGGTGATCGAGATCCGCGCGCGCTCGCCGGCGAGGCGCAGGAGTCGCTTCTGCGCCATCGGCACCTCCTGGATCGGCAGCTCGATGCCGAGGTCGCCGCGCGCGACCATGATGCCGTCGCTGACGCGCACGATGTCCTCGGCGCGCGCCACGGCCTGCGGCTTCTCGATCTTGGCGATCAGCGGGACGCGCGTGTGCTCGCGGACCTGCAGGACGTCCTCGGGCGTGCGGACGAAGCTCAGGGCGACCATGTCGACGCCGATCTTCAGCCCGGCGCGCAGATGTTCGAGGTCCTCCTCGGGCACCGACGGGAGCTGGTCGGCGGGCCCCGGGATGTTGAGGCCCTGCCGCGAGGCGACCATCCCGCCGAGCTCGACCTCGGTGTCGAACTCGCCCTCGGCCTCGCGCACGTGCTTGACGCGCAGCCGCACCGAGCCGTCGGCGAGATAGACGGCTTCGCCGATCTCGACGGCGGACGCCAGGCCCGGCCAGGCGACGGTCATCGTCTGGGCGGTGCCCGTGGTCTCCTCACCGCCGCAGCGGAACGTGACCGAGTCGCCGCCGCGCAGGATCGCCTTGTCGCCCTCGAGCGGGCCGATCCGGATCTTCGGACCCGGCAGATCCTGGAGCAGCGCGACCGGGCGCCCGACGCGACTCGCCGCGTCGCGCACGAGCTGGGCGGTCTCCTCGTGCGAGGCGTGGTCGCCGTGGCTGAAGTTCAGGCGTGCGACGTCCATGCCGGCCTCGACCATCCGCGCGAGGACCTCCGGATCTCGCGAGGCGGGACCGATCGTGGCGACGATCTTCGTGCGGCGATTCATGGCGCGCCTGACGGTAGTGCATCGCACGGGTCGGCTCTGCGACGAGCTCGTAGAGCGTGCGCGCGATGGCGTTCCTCACCGATCTCGGCCTCGTGCCGCGCGGATCCGCGCGCTGATCGCGGTCGGCGCCGTCGTCAACCCGCTGCTGTTCCTGCCGCTCGCGTGGGGGCAGGAGGTGAAGGAGCGCGCCGCCTACAAGGCGGTCGTGTTCACCTCGTTCACCACGATGAGCGTCGGCCTCCCGGCGCTCGCCGTCTGGGCGATCCTGGTGGGGTGAGTCACCCCGTGGCCGCGGCGCTCATCGCCTCGGCCTGCGCGGTCTCGAGCTCGTGGTCGGCCTTCATGCCGAGCCCGAGCGGTCGCACGCGCGCGAACAGCGCCGCGAGCAGGATGCCGAGCACCATCCAGCCCAGGAGCACGACGATCGGCCTGCCCGTCGCGTGGCCGTCGAAGTAGGCGATGTTGCGGATCAGGTCGACGCCGGCGCCGGTCGGCAGCCATGGCCCGATCGTGCGCCAGAAGCCGGGCAGCAGCTCGGTCGAGAACGGACCGCCCGACGACGGGTTCCCGAGCACGACGAACAGCAGGATCGCCGTACCGGTCCCGAGGACGCCGAGCGCGGCCTGAAGGCCGACGGCGAGGTTGCCGACGGCGAAGCACACGAGGATCCCGGCGAGCGCGAGCGCGGGGAAGTGCCCGCGCAGCGGCCCGATCGCGTGGACGAGCGCCACGGAGAGCAGGCCCATGAGCACGGCGATGACGCCGGTCGCCAGCAGGCGCCACCACACCCGGCGCCCGTGCGGCTTCGTGCCGAAGACCAGGCCGAGGAACGCGGCGCCGAGATAGCCGGCGACGACGAGGCCGACCGCGAGGTAGAACGGCGTGATGCCGCGGCTGTCGACATGGGGCAGCGGACGCACGTCGGTGACGGTGATGCGCGCTCCACGCGCCGCCGCCGCGCGCAGCGCCGCCGGCAGGTCGGTCTCCAGCCCGGTCGCCACGGAGACGCCCGCGGCCTGCGCGGTCAGCACCTCGAACCCGGAGCTGGTCGCCACGACGCCCCCGAACGCCTTCCGCCGGTCGATCCGCCGCACCGCCGCGGTGCGCGTGGGCACTCGCGTGACGGTGAACGCCTGGCTGGCGTCCAGCCGCTGCGCCAGCGCCGCCGGGCCGGCGACTGCCAGCTCGACGCCGTGGAACTTCGGCTCGTGCAGCGCCCCGACGTAGGACCAGACGAACGCGAGCCCGATCAGCAGCACCAGCGCCGTGGCGACCGCCGCGCGCCGGAGCGTCTCGCGATCCATCGCATCAGGCGCGGGCTGCGGCGGCGGAACGGCGTCGGGGCTCATCGCCTCCGAGCCTGCCCCCGGCACGCGGTCCCGGACGTGCCATGCGTCACGCTTTGGAGGGCACGTCCTTGGGCAGGTGGCCCACGCGCGGCGCCATCGCCTCGCCCATCGCCGCCAGGCCCGAGAGCGGGCGGATCATCACGGTGAACTCGCGCACGAGCCCGTCGTCGTCCATCACGAGGTGGTCGAGCCCCTCGACCGACTTGCCGTTGACGTTCGCCCGGAAGATCAGCGCGTGCGTGCCCTCGCCCTCGAGCTCGTCGGTGTACTCGAAGTCCTCGAAGACCTCGAACAGGTTCCAGAACAGCTCGGCGACCGCCTCGCGCCCCGCGAACGGCTTGAACGCCACCGGGCTGTAGAAGCGGATGTCCGGTGCCATCAGCGCGGCCATCGCATCGGGGTCACGGGCTTCGACGGCGGTGCGGAAGGGATGGGGCATGCGCGGCACGCTGCCAGGTGCTGCGCGGACGGTCAAGCGGCGGCGGGCCGCTCAGGACGGCGGCAGCCCGACGAAGCGCCCGTCCGCGACGAGCGGCTCGCCGTCGACGCTGAGCGTGCCGCCGGCCCGCAGGTCGCAGATCAGGTCCCAGTGCAGTGCCGAGAGGTTCTTCCCGCCCGTCTCCGGATACGAGCGCCCGAGCGCGAGATGCACGGTGCCGCCGATCTTCTCGTCGAACAGGATCGCGCCGACCGGCTGCTCGATCCCGAAGTTCGTGCCGATACCGATCTCGCCGAGGCGGCGCGCGCCGTCGTCGGTCGCGAGCGCGTGGCGCAGGTAGTCCTCGCCGGAGCGGGCGGTGGCCCGCACGACCTCGCCGTCGCGCAGCTCGAGCTCGACGCCGTCGACGTCGACGCCTGCGGGCGACGAGCGGATGGTGAACCGGATCCGCCCGTTGGCGCTCGTCTCGACGGGCCCCGTGAAGACCTCGCCGCTGGGCATGTTGCGCCGGCCGTCGGAGTTCACCCAGCTGCGCCCCTTGACGCTCAGGGTGAGGTCGGTCCCCTCCGCCTCGATGCGCAGCTCGCGGGCGCCGCGCAGCCGCGCGATCAGCGTCTCCTGGAAGGCGCTCAGGCCGCGCCACGCGTGCACCGGGTCGTCCTGGTCGAGGAACGTCGCGCGTCGGACGACGGCAGCGAAGCGCTCGAGCGACATCCCCGCCTGCTCGGCGCCGGCGACGGTCGGCCACAGTGTCGAGCACCAGCGCTTCTTCAGGGTGCGCTCACGGATGGGACGGCGTGCGCGCGCCGCGCGCGTGATCCGTGCGGGGTCGATCTCGGCGAGCTCGCGCAGATCGTGCGGAGCCTGGATGCCCAGGACGGCGTCGACTGCCTTCGCCTGCGCCATCGCCACGTCGTCGTAGTCGTCGAGCTGCGGGTCACGCGCGTGCGCGTAGAAGCCGCGCGACTGGCCGGGAAGCTCGACCTCGAACGTCGGCCATGCCTCGCGCTCGAGCACGGCGCGCTGCAGCTCGAGCAGCAGTGGCGTGGCGAGCGTGGACGACCGCAGCAGGATCTTCTGCCCGGCCTCGACCTCCAGGCAGTAGCCGACGAGCAGGTCGGCGAAGGCGCCCGCGTCGAGGAACTCCGCGGTCAGCGCGGCGCCGTCGACCGGCATCACGGCGCCTCGACGTCGGGGAACCACTCGGCGCAGTGCGCCCGCAGCGCCTCGCGCACGAAGCGCCGCTCGTCCGCGCTCGCGGCGCGCAGCCGCGCGAGCAGGTCGCGCTGGCCCTCGGTCACGACGTCGCTGATCGTCCAGCGCACGGCGAGCCGCTCGAAGAGGAACTCGACCGCGCGGTTCCACGCGTCCTCCTGCGAGAGCGTGTTGCCGTGCAGGACCTGCGCATACTGCGCTCGCGTCCTCGGGGTGAGGACGCAGCGCAGCGTCAGCACGTCCCCGCCGTCGGAGCGATGGTCCTCGGTCGGCGCCTCGAGCTTCTCGGCCCGACCGCGCCGGCGGCTGCGGCGCCCCATCAGCAGCGGGTCTTCTCGAGAAGCACCACTACGTCGTCGCCGCCGCCGTCTCCAGCTGGCTCTTCACATCGCCGGTCAGCCCGTCCGCATGCCCCGGCCAGGCGGCGGCCGGCTCCATGGCCGCGAGCTTGCGGATCGATGCGCGGGCCTGCTCGGTGTCCTCGTTGAACGCGGAGATCGGGACGCGCGGGTGGCCCTTGAGCCCGGTCTGCGGGTCGAGCGTGTAGAAGCAGTCGCTGACGAGCGCGAGGCGATCGGACTCGCGCCATAGGCCGATCAGACCCGGAGCGTGGCCGGGGAGGTGGACGACGCGGAAGCCGGCGATCTCGTCGCCCTCCTCGAGGGTGTCCGAGATCGTGACCGGGCCGCCGTCCCAGCTCGTGAGCAGCCGCGGAAGCAGCAGCCTGCCGATCGGGTTGAGCTTGGAGAAGTCGAAGTAGTGTGCACCGCCGTCGCCCTCGGCGTCGGCCTTCTCGGCGGAGTGGCACAACACCGGCACGCCGAGGGCGGGGGCGACGCCGCGGTGGTCGGCATGGCCGTGCCCGAGGACGACGCGCGTGATCCCTCCCAACTTGACGCCGGCGGTGGCGACCGCGCCCGCCATCGACTTCACGCCTGCGTCGAAGAGCATCACGCCCTCGCCGTCGCGCACGAGGTAGACGTTCATCGTCTTGCCCGGGAAGCCGCCGCGCACGAGCCAGACGCCCTCGGCGATCTGCTCGGCCGGACTCGAGCCGAGCTTCGTCGCCATCTTCGTCTTCGCGTTGAAGGCGCTCTTCATTCCGCGGTCGGCCGACGAGCCGTCCGGCGGCACGAGGCCGAGCTGGCGAGCGAGCGTCATGCCGTCGGCGAAGGCGTTGTTCTCGGCGATCAGGCCGTCGCGCACGATCAGGACGTCGACGCCCTCCAGGTGGATGCGCGCGCCCGTCGGCGCGATGCCCTGGAACGGCTCGCCGGTGAACGTCGCGCGGGCCTCCCAGCGCACCGCGGCGCGGTCGTCCTGGACCGTCGTCTCGAGGACCTGGAAGCGGAAGTCGGGGAACGAGGCGAAGATCCCGCCGAGGAAGGCGATGACCCCCTCGGGGGCGGTCGTGTCGACCTGGCCGCGGACGTTCTCGCGGCCGCCCGGCTTCCAGAACGCGACGGCGCCATCGAGATCGAGCTCATTGATCGCGTCGAAGTACCCGGCAGCGACGCGGGCGGTCTCCTGCGCGTCGATCGCGCCGTCGTGGACGGTGCCGCTGGCCTGCTCGACGTTCGTCATCCCGCTGCTCCCTAGGTCGCTGTGCGCTGCGCCGCGCAGGCTATCGCGCCACGCTCCGGGCCGATGGCAACCGCGTAGGGTGGGCTGCCGCACATGCCCGACACGAATCGCAAGCGGGAGCTCGGCCGGGGCGAACGCGTCCTCCCCGGCGTCTGGCGCCTGCGCCTCCCGCTCCCGTGGCCGGGGGTGCCGCACTGCAACGCCTGGGCGCTCGCCGCCGGCGACGGGATCGTCCTGATCGACACCGGGATGCACGAGCCCGGCTCGTTCGCGCACCTCGAGCGGGCGATGGCCCAGGTCAACCTGCGCGTCGAGAACGTGCGGCTGCTCGTCTGCACGCACGCGCACTCCGACCACTACGGGCAGGCCGCGACCATCGTCGAGCGCACCGGCTGCGAGCTGTGGATGCACCCCAACCACGAGCACATGACGCGCGCCGCCCAGGACCCGGACGCGGCGCTCGAGCGCCGGATCGAGATCGCGCGCCAGAGCGGCGTCCCCGAGGCGCCGCTGCGCGCCTACCAGGAGGCGCGCAAGGGCCAGGGCTACGGGATCGCCGGCATCGTGGAACCCAGCCGCGACCTCCTTCCCGGCGTCGAGGTGCAGACCGACCTGGGTACCTGGAAGGTCGTCGAGACGCCCGGCCACGCGCCCTCGCACGTCTGCCTCTATCAGGAGGAGCGTCGCATCCTCATCTCCGGCGACCACCTGCTCGGCCGCGTCTCGCTCTACTTCGACCACGGCTGGACGCCCGACCCGGCCGGCGAGTTCCTGCACTCACTCGGGGTGATCGAGGACCTGGACATGCGGCTCTGCCTGTCCGGGCACGGGCGCACGTTCACGGACGTCCAGGCGCACATCACGGCCAACCGGCTGCTCGTCGCCGAGCGCCTCGAGGCGTGCCTGACCGTGCTCGGGGACCACGGGCCGATCACCGCGTTCGCCGCGATCCCGATCATCTACGGCGACGCGATCACGCCGGCCAACGCCAACTGGTGGCTGTCCGAGACGCTCTGCTACCTCGAGCACCTCGAGGCCACGGGGCGCGCCGAGCGCAGCGCCGAGGACGGCGAGCCCGACCGCTGGCAGCTGTCGTCTTCGTAACCTGTCCGCATGCGCATCGATGAGATCCTGCGCGAGAGCGACGACCCCGTCTTCTCGTTCGAGTTCTTCCCGCCGAAGACCCCCGAAGGCGAGCGGAACCTCTACGCCGCGGTCGACCAGCTGCGCGGGCTCGACCCCGCCTACGTGTCCGTGACCTACGGCGCGGGCGGCTCGACGACCGGGAAGACGATCGAGATCGTCTCGCGGATCCGCGACGAGTTCGGCATCGAGGCGATGGCGCACTTCACGTGCGTGAGCGCGACGACCGACGAGCTGCGCACGACGCTCGACGCGATGGCCGAGCAGGGCTTCGACAACGTGCTCGCGCTGCGCGGCGACCCGCCCGCCGGCCAGGAGGAGTGGACGAAGACCGAGGGCGGCCTGGAGTACTCGCGCGAGCTCGTCGAGCTGATCCGCCGCGACTACCCGTTCTCGATCGGCGCCGCGGCGTTCCCCGAGACGCACATCCACGCCACGAGCCCCGAGGACGACCTGCGCAACCTCAAGGCGAAGGTCGACGCCGGGGTGGACTTCCTCATCACCCAGCTCTTCTTCGACAACGCCGCCTACTTCGACTTCGTGGCGCGGGCGCGCGCGATCGGCATCGAGGTGCCGATCATCCCGGGCATCCTGCCGATCACGAACGTCGCCCAGCTGCAGCGGATCACGTCGCTGTGCGGCGCGATCATCCCCGACGGGCTGCGCCGCGAGCTCGACCTGCGCGGCGACGACACCGAGGCGGTCGCGGAGTTCGGCGTCGCCTACGCCACGCTCCAGTGCCGCGACCTGCTGGCCGGCGGCGCGCCCGGGATCCACTTCTACACCCTGAACCGCTCCCCGGCGACGCGCGCGATCCTCAGCGCGCTGAAGCTCGCGCGGCCCTGGGCGCAGGACGCCGCACCGGTGCCGACCGTCTAGCTGCCATCCGCCTGCTCGATGTCGAGGCGCTCGGCCACCGCGGTCGTGCCGTCCGCGCGCGTCCAGTGGACGTCGACCGAGTCGTCCTTGCGGTAGGTGCCCACCCCCCAGGCGCCCAGCGCCCAGCGCCAGCCGCTGACCTTGTCCTTGCGCAGCTCACGCCGGAAGACGAGCGCGCCGTCGCGGACCTGGTAGTCGGAACCGGCCTGCTGGGGCACGCCGTTGACGTAGACGTCGAAGGGCGAGCGGACCTCGGAGGGCAGGTGCACCACGGACGTCGTCACAAGCGAGGATGATCCCAGGTCGATGGCCGAGCCCACACCCTCCCCGATCGTCGGTGCCCTGAACCGCGACGTCGGGCGCTACCACCGCTGGTCGACGCCGTCGATCCTCCAGCACCAGGAACGCGTGGTCGACTTCTACGCCTCGGACGTGTCGATCTCGGCGGGGTTCTTCGGCACGCTCGTGGACCACACCGGCGTCTTCGGCGAAGCCGAGCGCTTCGCCGCCGACGCCCAGGGTGCCGACCGCACGATGTTCTCCGTGCACGGGACGAGCGGCTCGAACTGGATCGTGCTGCGGATGCTCGCGCTGGAGCGCTCGGACGCGCTCGTGCTCGTCGCGCGCAACATCCATCACTCGGTCACGAACGGGCTGAAGGCGTTCGGACTCGACTTCCGGTTCCTCCCGACGCCCTACGAGCCGCGCTTCGAGGCGCTGCTCCCGCCGAGCGTCGACGAGATCCTCGAGGGCCTGCGCCGCTACCCCGAAGCGCTCGCGGTGATCTACACGAGCCCGACCTACGAGGGCCTGGCGGCCAACACGAAGGCGATCAGCGAGGCCGTGCACGAGGCCTCCGACCACGCGATCGTCGTCGTCGACGAGGCCTGGGGCGGCCACCTGCGCTTCCACCCCGACCTCCCGCTCAGCGCGATGACGGCCGGCGCCGACGTCTCGGTGCAGTCGACGCACAAGCTCGCCGGCGGGCTCCAGCAGACGGGGCTCATCCACTGGCAGGAGGCGCGCGTGGACTCCGAGCTCATGGAGGAGGCCTACCGCGAGTACGTCACGACCTCGCCGAGCTACCACCTGCTGGCCAGCGCCGACGCCGCCGTTCGCACGCTCGCCGCCGAGGGCGCGGGTGCTCTCGACACGGCGATCCGCCGCACGCGCGAGCTCAAGGACGAGCTGCGGCGCCTGCTGCCCGATCTCGACCTGCTCGATGACCCCGTCTGGCTCGCGGAGATCGCCGACCACGCCGCCGGCGTGGACCTCGTCAAGACGACGCTCGGCCTCGCGCGCTACGAGCTCTCCGGCTACGACATCGCCGAGGCGCTCGTCGAGCGCCAGATCGTGATCGAGAAGGCGGGCGTCAACACGATCACGCTGATCACGACCTTCCAGCTGGCGTCGAACGCCGTCGAGGAGACCGTCCGCGCGCTCGTCGAGCTCCTCGGCCCGCGCGTGCGGCCGGGCGGCGCACGCCGCGAGCCCCCGCGCAACCCGTTCCGCGCGATCGACGACCGGCCGGTGATGCACCCGTACGCGGCGCGTCGTCACGCGAAGTCGATCGGGCGCGAGGTGCCGCTGCAGGAGGCCGTCGGAAGTGTCGCCGCCGAGTCCGTCGAGGTCTACCCGCCGGGCGTGCCGTTGATCCTCGAGGGCTTTCGGGTCAGTGAGGATGCGGTCGCCTTTCTGCTCGCCGCGCGCGACGAAGGCGGGTCGATCGTGGCGCGGGACACGTCTCTGGCGACATTGCGCGTCCTCTAGGGCTCGGCTGCCTGACCTCACCGTTGCGTCGCCCCGGGGCGACGCCTGGCCCGTCGCTAGCCTCCAGCGGCGTGGCTCCCGACGACCTCGCCTACACCGTCCGGCGCTCGACACGGGCGCGGCGGGTGCGAGTGCGAGTCGAGCCTGACGGCGCTGTGACGGTGACGCTTCCCCAGCGCTCGCGGGAGCGGGAGGCGGCCGCCGCGGTGCGCGAGCTGCGTCCGTGGATCGACCGCCGGCTCGCGGAGGTGCAGGTCGCCCGCGCGGCGATCGAGCGCCCGCCGGGCACGGTGCCGCTGCTCGGCGAGCTGCTCACGCTGCGCGAGGAGCCGGGCCGCACCCGCGCCCACCGCCGCGGCGGGGTGCTCCTCGTGCCGGCGGGCGACGAGGTCGCGCCCGCGGTCGAGCGCTGGTACCGGCGCACCGCGCGCGCCGAGCTGGGCCCGCGCGTGGAGGAGGCGACCGCCGCGCTCGGCACCGAGCACTCCCGCATCACGATCCGCGACCAGCGCACCCGCTGGGGCAGCTGCTCGCCCACCGGAGCGCTCGCGTTCAACTGGCGCCTGCTGCTCGGGCCGGTCGAGGTGCTCGACTACGTCGTCTGGCACGAGGCCTGTCACCTCGTCGTCTTCGACCACTCGCGGCGCTTCTGGGAGCTGCTTGAGCGCCATCGGCCCGGCTACCGTGCGCCGCGCCGCTGGCTGCGTGACAACGGCGCCGCGCTGCGCCTGTGAGCGGGCCCGTCCGCGCGGGCGTCGTCGGCCACGTCGAGTGGATCCAGTTCGCCGTCGTCCCGCGGCTGCCGCAGCCCGGGGAGATCCTGCACGTGCGCGAGGCCTTCGAGCTGGCCGCGGGAGGGGGGGCGGTCGCGGCCGTCCAGCTGGCGCGCCTCGCGGGCGGCGCGCGCTTCCTCACCGCCGTGGGGGACGACGCCCACGGCGAGCGCGCGGTCGCCGAGCTGCGCGACCGCGGCCTCGCGGTCGCGGCGGCCGTGCGCACGGGCGAGCGCACGCGCCGCGGGTTCACCTACCTCGACGACGACCACGAGCGCACGATCACGATCCTCGACCCGCGCATCGTCCCGCATGCCGCCGACCCGCTGCCGTGGGCCGAGCTCGGGGAGCTCGACGCGATCTACTTCACCGGCGGCGACGTCGGGGCGCTGCGCGCCGCGCGGGCGGCCAAGGTCCTCGTCGTCACCTCGCGCGCGCTCGAGGTCCTGCGCGAGGCCGCGATCGAGGTCGACGCGGTCGTGTTCAGCGCGAACGACGCGGGGGAGGCCTTCGACCCGTCCGCGCTGGACGCGCAGCCGCGCATGACGTTCGGGACGCGCGGCGCCGACGGCGGCGACTGGCACCTGCGCGGCGGGCGCAGCGGAGCGTGGGAGCCGCAGACGCCGCCGGGCCCCCAGGTCGACGCCTATGGGTCCGGTGACAGCTTCGCCGCCGGGCTCACCTACGGGCTCGGCGCCGGCATGGAGCCGCTCGAAGCAGCCCGGCTGGGGGCGCGCTGCGGCGCCGCATGCCTGACCGGCCGCGGCCCGTACGCCGCACAGTTGCGAAGCGTCTAG
>JADGPM010000267.1 GCA_017882425.1 Solirubrobacteraceae bacterium | reverse complement strand
GCCCGGCATCCCCGCGGGCATCGCCGCCGCGTGGGTCTCGGGCACGGCTGTGCGCGACCTCTTCGGCCGCGCCGCCGTCCGCCTCGACGACGAGGCGCGCTCGCACCTGCCGGTGTACGGCGAGGGCATCGCGATCCTGCTCGCGGCCCTCTCGATCGTCGCCCCGCCGGTGTCGCTGGTGGCGCTCGCGTTCTTCATCTGGCTCCTGGTCGGCGGCCGTCGCCGGCGCGCCGCGAAGTACGAGGGCCTGCGCAGCCTCCGCTGACCGCTCGCTAGCCTGAACGTCGATGACCGAAGAGGCCGCAGCCGTCCGGGTCGCCGCCGCCGCGCGTCCCGCGTCGGTGTCGCTGGGCGCGCGCGTGCGCTCAGGTGTCCGGCGCCGCGGCGCATGGCTCCAGCTGCTGCGCTTCGCCGTGGTGGGCGTCAGCGGCTACGTCGTCAACCTCGCCGTCTTCGCGCTGGCCCTCAACGGCGCCGGCCTGTCCTACCTGCTCGCCGCGACGGCGGCGTTCCTCGTGGCGGTCTCGAACAACTTCCTCTGGAACCGGCGCTGGACGTTCAAGCTCGACGAGCACCACCGCCCGGTGCACCATCAGGCGGCGCGCTTCCTGACGGTCAGCGTCGCGGCGTTCCTCGTCGGCCTCGCCCTGCTCGCGGCACTCGTCGAAGGGGCCGGCATGCCCGAGGTCCCGGCGCAGGCGATCGCGATCGTCGCCGTCACGCCGCTGAGCTTCCTGGCCAACAAGCTCTGGAGCTTCGGGCGGTGACGGGCGCGGCGACCCTCGCCGCCGCCCTCGCCCTGCTGGTCGCCGCTCCGGGCGCGCTCGCTGCAACCCCCTCCACGCCGGCCTCGACGTCGCCGAGCCTGCGGAGCACCGTGCTCGCGCCCCCGGCGCCGGGCGTCGTGACAGGTGTCGGCCCCGTCAGCGCCGAGCGCGCGAAGGCGATCGCGGCGCGCGTCCCGAAGCTCGCCGCCGCGCATCGCAACCACCCCGGTTCGACCTACGACGCGGTGAAGAAGGACGCCACGCGCTGGGAGGTCAACCTCTGGACGCGCGCCACTCGCGGACACCCCCAGAAGCAGATCGGGCAGGCGGAGATCGCGATCACCGGCGGCCAGGTGCTCGAGGCCTGGACCGGCTTTCAGGTGGCCTGGACGATGGCACGCGGCTACAGCGGCGCGTTCGGCAAGTCGATCAACACCACCTGGATCTGGGTCACGCTGTGCGTGCTGTTCATCCTGCCGTTCATCGACCCGCGGCGGCCGTTGCGAATGCTGCATCTGGACCTGCTGGCGATGGTCGGCTTCAGCGTCTCGCTCGCGTTCTTCAATCACGCGAACCTCGGGCTGTCGGTCCCGCTCACCTACCCGCTGCTGGCCTACCTCTTCCTCCGGCTGCTGTGGGTCGGCCTGCGCCGCCACGGCGGCGCGCGCGCAGAGCCGCTGCGGCTGCTCGTCCCCTGGCAGTGGCTCGGGGTGGCGACGCTGTTCCTGATCGGCTTCCGGATCGGCCTGAACATCGTCGACGGCAACGTCATCGACGTCGGCTACGCGGGCGTGATCGGCGCCGACAAGCTCATGCACGGGCACGCGCTCTACGGCGCCTTCCCGCACGACAACGACCACGGCGACACCTACGGCCCGCTGCTCTACCTCGCCTATGTGCCGTTCGAGCTGATCTGGCCGTGGCACGGCGCGTGGGACGACCTGCCGGCGGCGCACGCCGCGGCCGGAGCGTTCGACGTCGTGTGCGTGGGACTGCTGTTCCTCATCGGCCGGCGCATGCGCGACACGGCGCTCGGCGTGGTCTTCGCCTACGCCTGGGTGGCGTTCCCGTTCACGATCTTCGCGACGAACTCCGGCACGAACGACGCGCTCCCGGCGGCGCTGCTGCTGGCCGCGATCTACGTCCATCAGCGGCCGTTCGCCCGCGGCATGCTGACCGCGGCCGCGGGCATGACGAAGTTCGCCCAGCTCGCGCTGCTCCCGCTGTTCGCGGCACACGCGCTCGAGACGTCGGCCGGCCGCTCGCGCATCACGCGGCTCGGGGCGTTCATCGCCGGTGCGGGCATCGTGCTCGCGGCGTGCGCACTGCTCGTCCTGACGAAGACCGACCCGCGCACGTTCTGGGACCACACCATCGGCTACCAGGCCTCACGCGATGCGCCGTTCTCGGTGTGGGGCTTCTACGGCGGCGGCTGGCGCGTCGCACAGCACGTCGTGCAGCTGGGCGCCGTGGTGCTGGCCGCAGGGATCGCGTTCGTCCCGCGCCGCGGCGACGTCGTCGGCCTCGCCGCGCTGAGCGGGGCGATCCTGCTCGCCTTCCAGCTGTCGACGACCTACTGGTTCTATCTCTACCTCGTGTGGATCGTGCCCGTCGCGCTGATCGCGCTGATCGGCCGCCTGGCGGTGCCCGCCCCGGTCACGCAGGCGGAGGCGTCCACGGCAGCAGCAGCTGCTCGATCGCCTGCGCCCGCATTGGTCCCGAGCAGCTGATCAGGACGCCGTTGAGCCACGGGTCGTCCTCGGCCGTGTCGAAGCGCACATGCATCTGGGTGACGAGCGACTCGATCGCCTGTTCCTTCTTGACGCCGATGACGCCGCCGCGCGGGCCCGTCATGCCGACGTCGGTGATGTAGGCGGTCCCGCCCGGGAGCACACGCGCATCGGCGGTGGGGACGTGCGTGTGGGTTCCGACGACCGCCGTCACGCGCCCGTCCAGGTGCCAGCCGAGCGCGACCTTCTCGCTCGTGACCTCCGCGTGCATGTCGACGAGGATCTGGTCGCACCCGGCCTTCGTCAGGGCGGCGACGGCGGCGTCGGCCTCTGGGAAGGCCGGGTGCCCGGCGCGCAGGAAGACGTTGCCGGAGAGGTTCACGACGCCGAGCTTCACGCCGTCCCGCTCGACGGCGCAGGTCCCGTGGCCCGGCTGCGAGCGCAGGTAGTTCGCCGGGCGCAGGATGCGCTCGTTGTGATCCAGGTAGGAGCAGATCTCGCGGCGGTGGTAGGTGTGGTTGCCGAGCGTGATGACGTCGATCCCCGCCGCGAAGAGGTCGTCCGCGAGCTTCGGGGTGATCCCCAGCCCACCCGCGACGTTCTCGCCGTTGACGACGACGAACGTCGGCGCCAGGCGCTCGCGCAGCCCGGGCAGCAGCCCGAGCAGCGTGCGCCGGCCGAGGCCGCCGACGAGGTCGCCGACGAAGAGGATGCTCACGGAGTCGCTCACGTGCCCAGTCTCGCGGATCGCATCGCGCCCGCGCCGGACGGCCTGGCCTACCATGCCTGGCGATGGCCTTCCCCGCGACCCGCATGCGGCGCCTGCGCCGCACCCCGGTGCTGCGCGATCTCGTGCGCGAGACGCGCCTGGCGGCAGGGGACCTCGTGATGCCGCTGTTCGTCGAGGAGGGGACGGCGGCGCCGACGCCGATCGAGGCGATGCCCGGGGTCGCCCGGCTGCCGGTCGACGCTGCGGTCGTCGAGGCCGGCGAGGTGGCGGCGCTCGGCATCCCGGCCGTGCTGCTGTTCGGGATCCCGGCGGCCAAGGACGACGAGGGCTCCGGCGCCTGGGACGATGACGGCATCGTCCAGCAGGCGATCCGCGCCATCCGCGCCGCCCATCCGGACCTGCTCGTCATCGCCGACCTGTGTCTCTGCGAGTACACGAGCCACGGGCATTGCGGCGTGCTGCACGGCCAGACCGTCGACAACGACGCGACGCTCGATCTGCTCGCGCGCACGGCCGTCAGCCAGGCGCGCGCCGGCGCCGACATCATCGCCCCGAGCGACATGATGGACGGGCGCGTCGGCGTCATCCGCGCCGCGCTCGACGCCGACGGCTACACGGACGTGCCGATCCTCGCCTACAGCGCGAAGTTCGCCTCGGCCTTCTACGGGCCGTTCCGCGAGGCCGCCGACTCGACGCCCTCGTTCGGCGACCGGCGCAGCTATCAGATGGATCCGGGCAACGGGCGCGAGGCCGTGCGCGAGGCGCTGTCCGACGTGCAGGAGGGTGCCGACATGATCATGGTCAAGCCCGCGCTGCCCTACCTCGACGTGATCCGCCGCGTCGCCGACGCCACCGACCTGCCCGTCGCCGCGTACAACGTGAGCGGCGAGTACGCGATGGTGAAGGCGGCCGCAGCCGCCGGCTGGCTCGACGAGCGGGCGGCCGTGCTCGAGGCTCTCACGTCGATCCGGCGCGCCGGCGCCGACATCGTGATCACCTACCACGCCAAGGACGCGGCCCGCTGGCTGCAGCGGACGCCGTGACGATCTCCCTCCGCGACACGCGCTCCCAGGAGCTCTACGCCCGCGCACTGCACTACCTGCCCGGCGGGGTGAACTCGCCGGTGCGCGCGATGCGCGCGATCGGCCGCGATCCGCTGTTCATCGAGCGCGGCGAGGGCGCGGAGCTGATCGACGTCGACGGCAACACGTACGTGGACTACGTCTGCTCGTGGGGCCCGCTGATGCTCGGCCACGCCAACCCGGCCGTGCTCGAGGCCGTGCGGACCGCGGCCCGCGCGGGGACGACGTTCGGCGCGCCGACAGCCGGGGAGGTCGACCTCGCCGAGGAGGTCTCGCGCCGCTTCCCGGGGATCGAGATGCTGCGCATGACGAGCTCGGGCACCGAGTCGGCCATGAGCGCGATCCGCCTCGCCCGCGCCGCGACCGGCCGCGAGAAGCTGCTGAAGTTCGCCGGCGCCTACCACGGCCACATCGACGGCCTGCTCGCCGAGGCGGGGAGCGGCCTGGCCACGCAGGCGATCCCGTCCAGCCCCGGTGTTCCCGCCGCGGCCACCGCGAGCACCGTCATCGTCCCGTGGAACGACCCGGACGCCCTGGTGCGCGCGACCGAGGAGCACGAGTTCGCCGCACTGCTCGCCGAGCCCTTCCCGGCCAACATGGGCCTCGTGCGCCCGGTCGAGGGGTTTCTCGAGCTGCTGCGCGAGCGCGCGAGCATCACGGGTGCCCTGCTCGTCTTCGACGAGGTGATCAGCGGGTTCCGCGTGGCCGCGGGCGGCGTGCAGGAGCTGACCGGGGTGATTCCCGACCTCACGATCCTCGGCAAGGTCATCGGCGGCGGGCTGCCCGCCGCGGCCTTCGGCGGCTCGCGCGAGCTGATGGAGCGCATCGCGCCGGCGGGGGACGTCTACCACGGCGGCACGCTCAGCGGGAACCCCGTCGCGGTCGCCGCGGGGATGGCGACGCTCGCCCAGCTCCACGAGCAGGCCTACCTGCGCCTGCACGCAACGACGATGGCGCTCGCCGAGGGGCTGCGCGAGGCCGCCGGGTCGGTGCCCGTCCAGGTCTCCACGGCGACGGGGCTGCTGACGGTCTTCTTCAGCGAGGAGCCGGTCCGCGACTACGCCGGCGCGCGCGCGTGCGACCTCGAGCGCCATGGCGCCTGGTGTCGCCAGCTGCTCGCGCGCGGCGTCTACCCGCCGCCCTCGCAGTTCGAGGCGTGGTTCCCGTCGCTCGCGCACACCGCCGAGCAGCTCGAGCGCACGATCGAGGCCGCGCACGCCGCCTTCGCCGAGGTCGCCTGAGATGCCCGGCGCACTCGACCGCGTCGCCGAGGCGCTGGGCGCCGACGGCGGCCTGCTCTCGCAGGCGTTGCTGGCCGACGGCCCGCGGGTGCCGGCCGACGACCCGCGGCTGGGCGCCCGCACCGCGTCCGGCCCGCGCGCCGCAGGCAGCGAGCTGGAGATCGCCACCGTCGTCGAGGCGGCCTACGAGGGGCATCTGCTGCATCTCGGGGGCTCGCGCATCCTCGCCACCGACGATCTCGACCTCGCGCTGCTCGCCGGCGACCGCCTGTACGCGCTCGGCCTGGCCGGCCTGGCGGGGATCGGCGACGTCGACGCCGTGCGTGAGCTGGCCGACGTCATCGCGCTGTGCGCGCTGGCGCGCGCCGAGGACGCGCCGGAGCTCGCCGATGCCGCGTGGGAAGCCGGCGCGGCCGCGATCGGCTGGGGCTCGGGCCCGGCGCTGGAGGCTGCGAAGGCCGCCGCCCGGCGCGGCGAACCGGGCGCGGCGGACGCCCTGAGAGCCGCGGCGCGCCAGCTCAGCGGCGACGTGGCGCCCGCGCGCTGAGCGACGCAGCGTTCGGGCACGCCTCCCCGTAGACTTCCGGGCAGCTAAGGTTCGCGCCGCCAAGCGGCGAGCGGACCCGCCGCACGACGTTGGAGCCTCCGTGGCAGACCGCAAACAGATCAAGAGCAAGTACACGGCCGATCGGCAGATCCCCGGCGCCTTCGAGGGCGAGACGGTGACCCGCCGCGCGTTCATGACGACGACCGGCCAGGTCGCCGGCGGCGTCGCGGCGGCCGCGTTCCTGCTCCCGGCGCTCGGCTTCGCCTTCGGCCCCGTGTTCGAGGAGTACCACCAGCCCTGGCAGGTCGTCGGGAACACCGAGGACTTCGGGCCGGACACCTACGTCCCGCGCACGATCAACCTCGTCGAGGGCATCGGCGACTCCGGCAAGTCCACGGTCTACGTGCGCAAGTTCAACCCGCGCGTCGACCAGGTGATGAAGAAGCAGGACGAGTACAACAACTACATCGCGATCTCCACGTCGTGCATGCACCTCGGCTGCCCGGTGCACTACGTCAACGCGGCCCAGCGCTTCATCTGCCCGTGCCATGGCGGCGTGTACGACTTCGTCGGCAAGGTGCAGGGCGGCCCGCCGGTCCGCCCGCTGGACCGCTTCTACACACGCGTCGCCGACGGCAAGGTGCTGATCGGCCCGCGCTTCTCGGTCAACAGCGAGCTGCAGCGGTTCTCACCGCGCGATCCGGGCGAGCCGCTCGACGGCGTCGGCCAGTACCTCTATCCGTCGACCCCCGACCTGCGCAAGATCCCGGGCACCGGGGGGAGCCAGTGATGGCGAAGATCAAGGTCCCAGCACCGCCCGTTCCCGATCAGCTCAAGCCGAAGCCCAAGCGCCCCGGCAAGACCTACGGGCCGCAGACGCCCGTCGAGCACGGCGCCGAGGCCGGCGCGTCGACGGTCGGCTGGATCGACGAGCGCACCTCCCTCTCCGGCGGCGCCCGCTGGATGATGTTCCGCAAGGTCCCCAAGGGGACCAACTGGTTCTACACGCTGGGGTCCGCGACGATGTTCGCGTTCCTCTCGCAGGCCGTGACGGGCGTCTTCCTGGCGATGTACTACGACCCGGCGCCCAAGGGCGCCTACGAGTCGATCCGCCACATCAACGACGACGTCTTCCTCGGTGAGCTCGTGCACGGCATGCACAAGTGGGGCTCCTCGGTGATGGTCGTGCTGATCTTCCTGCACATGGGCCGCACGTTCTTCTTCGGGGCCTACAAGTACCCCCGTGAGCTGAACTGGGTGATCGGCGTCGTCCTGCTGATCCTGACGATGACGATGTCGTTCACGGGCTATCTGCTCCCGTTCGACCAGCGCTCGTACTGGGCCTCGATCGTCGGCGTGAACATCAACGGCACCGGCCCGCTCGTCGGTCCCTATCTCAACGACTTCCTGCGAGCGGGCCCGTACTTCGGCGCCACCACGCTCTCGCGCTTCTACTCGATCCACATGCTGCTCGTCCCGGGCGCGATCGCGGCCCTGATGGGCTTCCACCTGTACCTCGTCGCGCGGCTGGGCACCACGGCCCCGCCGTGGCTCAAGCCGAAGACGGCCGAGGCCCTCCGTGAGGAAGAGGTCGCGGCATGAACAAGCAGCAGAAGGAGGAGTACCTCCGCGGCTACGGGGTCATGAAGTCGCAGGGGAAGCCGTTCTTCCCCTACGCGATCGCCAAGGACAGCGCGATGGCCTGCATCGTGATGGTGGTGATCATCCTGATGGCGGTGTTCCTCGGCGCGGAGCTCGGCCCGAAGGCCGACCCGACGACGACGACCTACACGCCGCGTCCGGAGTGGTACTTCTTCTTCCTCTTCGAGCTGCTGCGGATCATCAAGCCGCCGGCGCTGGTCCCGCTGGCCACGATCGGCATTCCGACGATCTGCATGATCCTGCTGTTCCTGCTGCCGTTCTATGACCGCGGCCCGGAGCGCCGACCCGAGCGCCGTCCGATCGCCACGACCGCGGGCATCTTCACGATCGCGGCGATGGGCTACCTGACCTACCTCGGCGCGACGGCCGCCCCGCCGACGACGATCGACGTGCCGGTCCCCAAGAACGTCACCGCCCAGGGCGCGGCCGCGGTCGCGACCTACAAGGCGGGCCAGCAGGTGGTCGCCCAGTCGGGCTGCGGCGCGTGCCACAGGTTCGGTGAGGCCGGCAACGCCGGCCCCGGGCCCGAGCTGACGAAGGTCGGCGCGCGGCTTCCGGCCGCAGCGATCCAGCGCACCCTCCTGAACCCGACCGCGCCGATGCCGTCGTTCGCCGGGTTGCAGCAGACATCACCGCAGCAGTTCAACGACATGGTGATGTTCCTGTCGTCGCTCAGGTAGCGGTCGTGGCGTCCGGAGTCCCGTCGGCAGGGCCGGCGAGCGGCACGCTCGAGGAGCCGCAGGTCCGCGCGATGTTCGACCGCATCGCCGGCGGCTATGACGTCATGAACTCGGTCATGACGGCGGGGCTGCACCACCAGTGGCGCCGGCGCGCCGCGGACCTCGCCCGGGTCGGCCCCGGCGACAGCGTGCTCGACGTGGCCAGTGGCACCGGCGATCTCGCGATCGAGCTCGCGCGCCGCGTCGGCCCCGCGGGCCACGTCATCGGCTCGGACTTCTCCGAGGAGATGCTCGCCCGTGCGCGCGAGAAGGACCCCGCCCTCATCTGGGAGTGGGGCAACGCGCTCGAGCTCCCGTACGAGAGCGACCGCTTCGACGCGGTCACCGTCGGGTTCGGGGCACGCAACTTCTCCGACCTCGACCGGGGCCTGCGCGAGATGACGCGGGTCGCGCGTCCCGGCGGGCACGTCGTCGTGCTGGAGATCACGACGCCGACCAGGCCGCCGCTGTCGACGTTCTTCCGCGCGTGGTTCGATCGCGTCGTGCCCCTGCTCGGCCGCGTGGCCGGGGATCCGGACGCCTACGAGTACCTCCCGAACTCCGTCAAGCGCTTCCCCGGTGCGCACGAGCTGGCGCAGCGCCTGGACGCCGCCGGCCTCGTCGAGGTCCACTACCTCCTGACCGCCGGCGGGATCATCGCGATCCACGCCGGGCGCAAGCCGACGGCGTGAGCGGCGCTCCGGAGACCGTCGAGCTCGTCCGCGCGGGCGGCCCGCACGTCGCCGGGCTGATGGCGCGCGTCGAGGAGCGCCTGCGTGAGGACGCCGCCGGCCACGGTCCTGTTCTCGCCGACCATGCCGGTGACACGATCGCCGCCGGCGGGAAGCGCCTGCGCCCGCTGCTCGTCCTGCTCGCGGCCGGCGAGCCCCGCGACCACGACGCGGCCGAGACGGTCGTGCGCTCCGCCGCGGCGGTCGAGCTCGTCCACAGCGCCACGCTCGTCCACGACGACGTGCTCGACGCCGCGAGCCTGCGCCGCGGACGGCCGACCGTCGTCGCTCGCGGCGGGCGCGGCATGGCCACCGCCGCGGGCGACCTGCTGTTCGCACAGGCCTTCGCGGAGCTGACCGGGGCGCCGGCGGGTGATCGCGCCGAGGCGGTGCGGATCCTCAGCGACGCGTGCTCGGCGCTCGCGCGCGGCGAGCTGCTGCAGCGCGCGGACGCCTGGGACGCGGGGATCGCGCTGGAGCGCTACCTCCTGCGCTGCGAGCTCAAGACGGCGCGCCTGTTCGAGGCTGCGTGCGCGCTCGGCACGCAGGCGGCCGGCGAGCCCGACCTCGGGCTCGACCGGTTCGGCCGGCGCATCGGCCTCGCCTTCCAGCTGCTCGACGACGTGCTCGACGTCTCGGGGCCGGCCTCGCGCACCGGGAAGCACCGCGGCACCGACCTCCTCGACGGGACGGTCACCCTCCCGTTCATCACCGCGCGTGAGCGCGACCCGTGGCTCGCCGCCCTCGACCCGCGCTCGATCGCGACGCCCGAGGCCGCGGAGGACGTCTGCGAGCGGATCGCCGCGACCGGCGCGCTGGACGACGCCCGAACGATGGCGCTCGCGCTCGTCGACGAGGCGCGCGCGGAGCTGCCGGAGCGCCTGGACGCGCGCCGGCGGGAGGCGCTGGAGCTCGTCGCGGGCGGCGTCGTCGCCCGCTACGCGTAGTCCACGCGGCCTAGAAGTCTTCGGGGAGGATGTGATCGCCGGCGAGGGCCGCCGCGAAGCGCGTGACCTCGGCGTCGATGTTCTCCTCGACCAGCCCGTGCAGGGAGAGCGCCAGTGCCGCGGAGCCGCGCTCGAGGGCAAGGTCGTAGTGGTCGACGACCTCGTCCTCGACCACGACGGTGCCCTGGGCCTCGCAGTTGGGGCAGCGGAGCATCACGCGCCAGTGGCGCATGCCGGCCTCGTCCCAGTCGATGGGCTGGACGAACTCGCAGCCGCACAGCCCGCACACGGTCAGGTCCGCGGCCGCCTCGGCCAGCGCGAGCTGCCGATCCTCGTGGGGCGTGTTGATCGCGGGGGCGGGGGCGATCACGGGCTCGTCGAGGTAGACGATCTCGATCGTCCGGCCGGAGGGAAGGACCACCTGGCGGATCTGCGTCGTGCTGTCGTGTTCGTGTCGCATGGCGTGGGGGGTGGAACGCGGATCGCATCGGCGTCGCGGTCTGGGCACTTGAACACCGCTGGACAGAAAAAGATGCGGTGGCGCCCCGCGCTGCGGTGCGACGGCTCTGCGACGGGGATTCCGGCGGGTAGCAGCGCGGGGGCCCGGCGTCCAGCGACCCTCGAACGAGCGTCCAGGCGTCCGCGACGGGCCGCGGCGCTAGGCTTCGCAGCGATGCCCGACATCGGCCCGCTCGAACTCATCATCGTCCTGGTGATCGCGCTCCTGGTCCTGGGTCCCAAGCGCCTGCCCGGACTGGGCAAGCAGCTCGGCACGGGCATGCGCGAGTTCAAGGACTCGATCACCGGCAAGGACAAGGACGACGAGGCCGCGGTGACGAAGCCCAAGCTCGACGCCGCCCCGGCCGAGCCGGCGCCCGAGGTCGCACCCGCGGCCCAGCCCGTCGCCGCGGAGCCGCGCGCCGACGAGCCGCGCGCCGACGCGTAGCGGAGCGATGCCGGCCGTCAAGCCGATCGGCCACGAGGACCGGCTCAGCATCGTCGACCACCTGGACGAGCTGCGCTCGCGTCTGATCCTCTGCATCATCGTCTTCGTCGTCGCCTTCGCGTTCTGCTACGCGGAGAACGGGGCGATCCTGAAGATCATCAACAAGCCGTTCACCGAGGCGCAGAGCTCCTCGAAGAACAAGTCCTCCCAGCAGCAGACCGCGCGCTTCGAGAAGGCCCTCGGCCGCGCCTCCGGGCAGCTCTCCGTGACGCTGAGCGCCCTCCAGCGCACGGTGCGCGACCTCGCCTCCCAGCCCAGTGTGACGCCGGCGCAGCGCGCGCAGGCAGCCGCGACGGTCGCCCAGATCGCGCGGGCGTCGAAGGCGTTCGGCCTCGCCCACGCGGCGACGCCGACGAACAACGGGCGCAAACCCGTCACCCTCGGGGTCGCCGAGCCGTTCGTGGCGACGTTCACGGTCGCGGGCTACGCAGCGCTGCTGCTGTCGCTCCCGTTCATCCTCTACCAGCTGTACGCGTTCCTGCTGCCGGCATTCAGCCCGACCGAGCGCAAGGTCGCGCTGCCGCTGATGCTGCTCGTGCCCGTGCTGTTCATCGCGGGAGTGCTGTTCGGCTACCTCGTGGCGCTGCCACGGGCCGTCGGGTTCCTGCAGAACTTCAACAGCGACAAGTTCGACATCCTCATCCAGGCACAGGTCTACTACAAGTTCGTCGTTCTCTTCCTGGCGCTGATGGGGCTGATCTTCCAGATCCCCGTCGCCGTCCTGGCGCTGACGCGCGCCGGGATCGTCAACGCGCGGATCCTCTGGCAGCGCCAGGGGTATGTGATCCTCGGCATCTCGATCGTCGCCGCCGTCGCCACGCCCACGCCGGATCCGATCACGATGATCGTCACGATGCTCCCGCTGATCCTCCTGTTCGAGCTCAGTATCGGGCTGTCGTATCTCTTCCAGCCCAAGGGCGGGACGATCACCGGCCGCTGGGGCGAGTGGTGGGATGAGCGCGAGCACACGGGCGACGAGCCGCTGCCCGACGTCGACGACACGACAGCTGGCGCCGCCGAGGACCGCACACCCGTATCCTGAGCGCCATGTTGTTCGACCTGCGTGGCCGCGGGCGGCGTCGTACCGTTCAGGTCATCTATCTCGGGCTGGCCGTCCTCATGGGCGGCGGCCTCGTGCTGTTCGGCATCGGGGGCGCGACCCCCGGTGGTCTCTTCGACGCCGTGAGCGGCAACAGCAGCAGCACCGGCTCCTCGCTGTACGACAAGCGCGTCAAGACGTACACGCAGCAGGTCGCGGTGAACCCGAAGAACGAGCAGGCCTGGGCGGCGCTCGCGAAGGCGCGCGTGCAGCAGGCCTCCGTCACCGGCTACAGCCAGGCGACGGGCCAGTACACGACCAAGGGCCTCGCCGGGCTCGAGAACGCCTCGGCGGCCTGGAAGCGCTACCTCGCCCTCAACCCCAACAAGCCTGACGACACGGTCGCCTCGCTGATGGTCGCCGCCTACGGATCGAGCGGGCTCAACCAGCCGACGGACGCCGCCAACGCGCTCGCCGCCGTGATCGCCGGCCGCGGGCCGAGCGCCGCGCTGTACACCCAGCTCGCGATCGAGCGCTACGTCGCGGGCGACACCCGCGGCAGCCTGATCGCCGGCCGCCGCGCGATCGAGCTGACCGATCCCGCCAAGCGCGTGCAGGCCAAGGCGCAGCTCGACATCCAGCGCAAGCAGATCGATCAGGCGCGCGTCCAGGGCGCGACCAACCAGGCCACGAACACCGGGACATCGCCGCTCGGCGGCGGCTGACCGGTCGTACGACCCAGCGGCTACCATTCACAGCCGCTCGTCGCCCCTGTAGCTCAATTGGCAGAGCAGCGGACTCTTAATCCGAAGGTTCTTGGTTCGATTCCAAGCGGGGGCATCGTGGTTCGCGGAGCTCGCGGCGCCCTGCGCCCCCCGGCTTCGCGGTGCTGTGGCTCTGCCACAGCCCCCCTCGCCGGTGGGCGCATGGCATCCGCGATCTCTCGCTCGGGGGGCGTCTGTGTGGGACGGTGGGTTCCTGTGTTTCTGGCAGGATCGTCTGATGCTTGCGTGCCTTGATGGGGTGGTGACTCCTGCGGAGGAGGCCGTGGTCCCGGTCACCGATGAGGGGCTTCTGCGGGGGGACGGCGTCTTCGAGGTCGCTCGGGTGTATCCCGGTGGGGTGCCGTATGCGCTGGATGAGCACATCGCTCGCATGGCGCGGTCGGCGGAGCTGTTGCGGCTCCCGTTCGATGGTGCGGCGCTGGCGGCCGATGCATCGCTGCTGCTGGCGCAGACCGGCGATGCCGAGGGCTATCTGCGAATGGTCGTGACGCGTGGGGGGCGGCGGATCGTGTTGCTCGAGCCGGTCCGTGTGGTGCCGGCGACGATCGCGCTGGCGACCGTCCAGTATGCGCCGAGCGGGGTGCTGGACCAGGTCAAGTCGCTCTCCTATGCCGCGAACATGCTCGTGACGCGGCTGGCCAAGGAACAGGGCGCGGACGAGGCGCTGCTCGTCACCCCCCACGGCCGTGTGCTCGAGGGCTCGCGACAGGCGTTCGTCGCCTCGCTCGACGGCGAGACGCTGGTCACGCCCCCGCTCACCGACCACATCCTCGACTCGATCACGCGCCGGCGCCTGCTCGAGGCGGGCCTCGTGAGCGAGCGGCCGATCAGCGCCGACGAGCTGCCGTTCGCCCACGAGGCGTTCCTCGCCTCGACGACGCAGGAGGCCCACCCTGTGCACGCCATCGACGGGGTGGCGCTGCCCGCCGCGCCGGGGCCGCTCACGCAGCGCGCCGGGGCCGCGCTCCGTGAGCTCATCGGCGCCGCGGTCGGGCATACGCTCCCCGGATGAGGGTCGTCACCGTCATCGGGAACCGGCCGCAGTTCGTCAAGGCGGCTGCGGTCTCGAGCCTCCTGCGCGAGCGTCACGAGGAGGTGCTGATCCACACCGGGCAGCACCACGACGACGATCTCAGCGCGATCTTCTTCGAGGAGCTGGGCATCCCGCGCCCGGCCCACGAGCTCGGGATCGGCGGCGGCTCGAACACCGAGCAGACGGGGAGGATGCTCGCCGTGCTCGGGCCGCTGCTCGCGCGCGAGCAGCCTGACGCGGTGCTCGTCTACGGGGACACGAACTCGACGCTCGCCGGCGGCCTGGCGGCCGCCCAGGCACGGATCCCGGTCGCCCACGTGGAGGCCGGCATGCGGTCGTTCGACCGCGCGATGCCCGAGGAGCTCAATCGGGTGCTCACCGACCACCTCTCCGATCTGCTGCTGTGCTCGTCCGCCGTCGCCGCGGCGAACCTGGAGCGCGAGGGCGTGGCGGGCCGCGTCGAGATCGTCGGGGACGTGATGGTCGACGTCGCGCGGCTCGTGCGCCCGCGCGCCGCCGCGGACGAGACGCCGCTGGCTGCCGCCGGCGTCGAGCCGGGCGACTATCTCCTCGCGACCGCCCATCGTGCGGGCAACGTCGACGATCCGCAGCGCCTGCGACGGCTCGTGGACGTCCTGCTCGCCGTCCCCGGGCCGGTCGTCCTGCCGCTCCATCCGCGCACGCACGAGCGCCTGACCGCCGCCGGCTGGCTCGCGGAGCTCGAGGCGGGCGATGTGCGAGTCCTGCCGCCGCTGGGCTACGTCGCATTCACCGCGCTGCTGCTGCGTGCGCGCGCGGTCCTGACGGACTCCGGCGGCGTGCAGAAGGAGGCCTACCTCGCGGGCGTGCGCTGCGTGACGCTGCGCG
>JADGPM010000266.1 GCA_017882425.1 Solirubrobacteraceae bacterium | reverse complement strand
CGTCTGATGGCGGTCACCGTGAAGCTGCCGACCCAGCTGCGCCCGGCGGCGGGCGGCGAGGGCCAGGTCAAGGTCGAGGGCGCCACGGTCGGCGAGGTGCTCGAAGCGCTGTTCACCGCACATGCGGAGCTGCGCGAGAGCCTCACCGACGACGACGGCGGGCTGCGACGCTTCGTGAACGTCTACGTCGACGGCGAGGACATCCGCTACGGCGACGCGCTGGAGACGGTCGTCGGCGACGGCGCCGAGGTCCAGATCCTCCCCGCGGTGGCCGGCGGCTGAGCAGGGTCGCGGGCACCGTCGGCGCACGGGATACGATGGCCGCGTGACGACGTCAGCGGCAGGGGCCAACCCGCTCGACATGGCGCTCGAGCACGTCCCCGTCCATCCCACGACGCTCGTGATCTTCGGGGCCTCCGGGGACCTGGCCAAGCGCAAGCTGCTCCCGGCGCTGTACAACCTCGCGCACGAGGGCAGCCTGCCGGTGCGCTTCAACGTCGTCGGCGTCTCGCGCGGGGCGCTCAGCGACGAGGAGTTCCGCGCCGAGTGCAAGGAGGCGATCCACCGCTTCAGCCGGCGCTCGGTCGACCCGGCGGTCCTGCAGGTGCTGCTCGACGACGCACGCTACGTGACCGGGGCGTTCGACGACGCCGAGGCCTACGCGACGCTGCGCGGCGTCCTGGAGGAGTACGACGCCGCGACCCCGGAGCCGCTGAACCGCGTCTTCTACCTGTCGACCGCGCCCGGGTTCTTCCCGCTGATCGTGGGGGAGCTCGGCCAGGCGGGGCTCGCCTCGCTCGAGGGCCGCGAGGTGCGCTGCGTGATCGAGAAGCCGTTCGGCACCTCGCTGGAGGAGGCGCTCGACCTCAACCGCCACGTGCTGTCGGTCTTCGACGAGGACCAGCTGTTTCGCATCGACCACTACCTCGGCAAGGAGACGGTCCAGAACCTGCTGGCGTTCCGCTTCGCCAACGGCATGTTCGAGCCGCTGTGGAATCGCAACTTCGTCGACAACGTGCAGATCACCGCGTCCGAGGACCTCGGGATCGGTACGCGCGCCGGGTACTACGACGGCGCCGGGGCGCTGCGCGACCTGGTCCAGAACCACATGCTCCAGCTGCTGTGCCTGCTGTGCATGGAGCCGCCGGTCGCCTTCACCGCCGACCACGTGCGCAACGAGAAGGTCAAGGTGCTGCACGCGATCCGCGCGCCCGCGCCCGAGGAGGTGGCCGGGATGGCCGTGGGCGCACAGTACGACGGCGGCGTCGTCGCGGGCGCGCAGGTCCCGCGCTATCTCGACGAGGACGGCGTGCCGTCCGGCTCGGCGACCGAGACCTACGCGGCGCTGCGCCTGCACGTCGGCAACTGGCGCTGGAGCGGCGTGCCGTTCTACCTGCGCACCGGCAAGCGCCTGGCGCGCAAGGTCACGGAGATCACGATCACCTTCAAGCAGGCCCCGCACATCGCCTTCGCCCAGGACGACGGCGCGCCCGGGGTGCAGCCCAACGTGCTCGTGCTGACGCTCCAGCCCAACGAGGGCGTCTCGCTCTCACTCGGCGCGAAGATCCCCGGAACCCGGATGCGCATCCGGCCGGTGATCATGGAGTTCCTCTACGGCACGTCGTTCCTCTCACAGTCGCCGGAGGCCTACGAGCGGCTGATCCTCGACGCGATGCGCGGCGAGGCGACGCTCTTCACCCGCAACGACGAGGTCGAGGAGCAGTGGCGGATCTGTGATCCGGTCGTCTCGGTCTGGGGCCAGGAGCCCGGCCCGCTGCCGCAGTACCCGGCCGGGTCGCAGGGGCCCGCACAGGCCGACGTCATCATGCTCGGCGAGCACCGCTGGCGGGCGATCTGATGCGGGACGCCGGACGCTGATGCGGACCGACAGCGTCTGGGCTGCGGCGGACACGACGCCCGAGGCGATCGAGCAGGCGCTGCGCGCGCTGCTGATCGAGCGCCACGCCGCCAACCCGAACGCCTCGCCGGCCCGCGTCCTGAACCTCATCGTCGTGGTCGACCGCCAGTGGAGCGGGGAGATCGCCAACCGCCTCGCGCAGGTCGGCGACTACCACGCCTCACGCACGATCGTCTGCCAGGTCGAGCCGGGCCGGCGCACGCTCGACGCGACCGTCAGCGTCGCCAGCGACGATGAGGCCGGCGGCGCCCGCAGCCAGGCGGTCGAGCTCGTCGTGCTCGACATCGGGCCCCATCACCTGCCCGGCCTCGAGACGATCCTCGACCCCGTCGTCGTCACCGACCTCCTGACGGTCGCGTGGTCCCCGCACGGCCACGACGAGGCCCTCGACGCGCTGCTGCGGATCGCCCAGGTCGTCCTGTTCGACTCGGTCGACGACCCGGTGCCGCTCGACGCGCTCTGCCGCGCGGCGATGCTCGCGGATCGCGCCCGCGTCGTCGACCTCGCGTGGCTGCGCTCGGCGCCGTGGCGCGAGCGCCTCGCCGCGCTGTTCGACCCGCCGAACGACCTGCGCCGCGAGCTGGGCCGCTTCAGCGCCGTCACGATCCGCCACGAGCGCGGCTCGACCGCCGCTGCGCTGCTGCTGCTCGGGTGGCTCGCCGATCGCCTGGAGTGGACGCCCGCACCGCTGGGCAGCGGGCCGCGCGGCGTGATCTCGGGCAGCCTGCAGGCGCGCGAGCACGAGGTGCGTCTGACGCTCGAGTCCTCACGCCTGGACGTGCGCGGCCTCGCGGGCGTGACGATCGAGACGACCGCCGGACGCTCGATCGCGCTGGACCGCGGGCCCGGCGGCCTGCACGCGGTGCGCCGCGAGCCCGGCGGCGACGAGCACCCCTGGACGATCATGGGCGCCTCGCGCGGGGAGGGGGGCATCCTGGGCGAGGGCATCCGCCAGGCGCTGCTGCGCGACCCGCTGTACCGCCCGGCGCTGCTCGCCGCGCAGGCACTGGCGGGCTGACCCGAGCGGGCGCCGTGGCGGACCGCCTGAAGCCCTACCGCGCCAAGCGCGACTTCGCCCGCTCGCCGGAGCCGGCCGGGGGCGAGGGCTCCGGCTCAGGCGCACCCCGCTTCGTCGTGCAGGAGCACAGCGCGACCCGCCTGCACTGGGACCTGCGCCTCGAGCACGACGGCGCGCTCGCATCCTGGGCGCTGCCCAACTTCCTGCCCCAGGCAGCGGGGGACAACCTGCTCGCGGTGCGGACCGAGGATCACCCCGTCGACTACCTGACATTCGAGGGCGACATCCCGCAGGGCAGCTACGGCGCCGGCAGCATGCGGATCTTCGACCGCGGCACGTTCGAGGTCATCACCTGGGGGCCGCGCAAGGTCGAGGTCGAGCTGCACGGCGACCGGCTGACCGGCGCGTGGGCGCTCTTCCCGATCGGCCGCGGCGACGGGCCCTCACACGAGTGGATGATCCACCGCATGGGGGAGCCGCTCGACCCCGTGGCCGAACCGATGCCCGCGGCGCTCGTGCCGATGCTCGCCACGGCCGGGGCGCTGCCCGAGGGCGAGGGCTGGGCGTTCGAGGTCAAGTGGGACGGCGTCCGCGCCCTGTGCCACACGACGCCCGGGCGCCTGTCGCTGCGCTCGCGTGCGGGCCAGGACATCAGCGCGGCCTATCCGGAGCTGGGCGCGATGACGCGCGCGCTGCACGAGCACCGCGTGATCCTCGACGGGGAGGTCGTCGCGTTCGACGCCGACGGGCGCCCGAGCTTCCAGGCGCTCCAGCGGCGGATGCACGTACGCAACGAGGCGCGGGTGCGGCGTCTCGCGCGCGAGCTCCCGGCCACCTACGTGATCTTCGACCTGCTGTGGCTCGACGGCCACTCGCTGATGGGCCTGCCCTACGACGAGCGCCGCGCGCGCCTGGCGGAGCTTGAGCTGCACGGTCCGCACTGGCAGACGCCCGAGGCGACGACGGGCGGCGGCGCCCAGCTGCTCGAGGCGGCGCGCGGCCTGGGCCTGGAGGGGGTCGTGGCCAAGCGCCGTGACGGGCGCTATCTGCCCGGGCGCCGCAGCAGCGCGTGGGTGAAGGTCAAGCTGCGCGCCAGCGCGGAGCTGCGGATCGGTGGCTGGCTCGCGGGCAGCGGCGGGCGCGGCGGGCGGATCGGCGCGCTGCTGGTCGGCGAGGAGCAGCCTGACGGGACGCTGCGCTACGTCGGGCGCGTGGGCTCAGGGCTGAGCGACGCCGAACTGGAAGACCTGGGCGCGCGCCTGGCGGCGCTGGCCCGAGAGCGCTCGCCGTTCGCGCCGGGCGGCTCGCGGCCGCCGCGCGGCGCCCACTGGGTCACCCCGGGCTTGCTCGCAGAGGTCGCCTACACCGAGCGCTCCAGCGCCGGGCTGCTGCGCCACCCTGTCTGGCAGGGCCTGCGCGGCGGCGCCGACGAGCCGCTCGACGTGCGCGAGGTGCATCGCGAGCGCGG
>JADGPM010000265.1 GCA_017882425.1 Solirubrobacteraceae bacterium | reverse complement strand
CCCGCCGAGCGCTAGTAGTAGTGCCGTCGGCCTCCGATGGCACGGCCGGTCGAGCCGACGAGCATCAGGATCAGGCCGATCACGACCAGGATCACGCCGATGGTCCAGAGGATCGGAACACTCAGCACGAGGCCGAGGACCAGCAGGACTACGCCGAGCAGGATCATCTATGGCTCCTCATCGTGGGGACGCTGGGGAAATCCAGCCGCCACGCCGTACCCGTTCGGCGCGGGTTCCACACGCGCCGGCCGCTCGGACGGTGGCGACGCGGCCGCGACCGACCCGGCTGCCGCCGCCGGCGCGCCGAAGCGCAGCAGCCGCCCGCCGAAGGCGATCGAGCACGCGGCGAACCACGCCCAGCCGAGGGCGAGGCCACCGATCACGTCGGTGACCCAGTGCACGTCCAGGAGGACCCGGCTTGCCGCCACGGCGACCGCGATGCCGACCGCCGCGCCGGCGAGGGCCGCGCGTGCGCGCGGCCCGGCACTGCGCCCGATGACGAGCGCGGCCGCAGTGTAGAAGGCCGCCGCGGCGGTGGTGTGGCCGCTCGGGAACGACGGCCCGAGCGTCTGGGCGGTCGGGTTGAGCGTCGGCCGCGCCCGGTCGACGAGCCCCTTGATCGTCGTGCTGAGCAGCAGTTCGCCGGCCAGCACGGCGAGCAGGAACGGCGTGATCCAGCGGCTGCGCGTGCGGGCGGTCTCGACGACCGCCAGGACCATGGCGAGGGCGATGACGACGACCGTGCCGCCCAGGTTCGTCACGACGTCCAGGCCGTCCCTCGACCAGGTCGTCGCATGCCGGTGCGCCCATGCAGAGATCCGCGCGTCCAGCCCGACGATCGTCGGATTGCCGTGCAGGAGCACGGCGAGCCCGCCGACCACGATGCCGCCCGTCAGGAGCGCCAGGAGCGCGAGCGTGAGGGCCAGGCCGGTCAGCGTGCCGGCGTCCATGCGCGAGGCGAGCGTGCGCCGCAGCCAAGGGTTGCGGCGCACCGCCCCGGCCGCGCCGCCCGTGCGGTCGGCGACGGGCGCCGCGGCGCGACGTTGCAGGAACGTCGCCAGCACCGCGGCGGCGAGGCCCGCTGTGAGCGCCAGAAGGACAAGGATGACGAGCGGCATGGGCTGAGATGGATGGCGGTTGTTGCGCTTCAAGTCGGCGCTGAGCGGGAACGACGTTGCGCATGAGCGTCCCTACCCGCACCGCGGCGACGGCAACCGCCGGCGCCGAGCGTCGAGCCTCGCGTCGTCGCGCCGGCGCCGATCCCGACCCGTTCGTCCCGCCGATCCTCGACGCGGCGCCGGGCGGTCTCGCCGAGCGCTTCGCCGGCAGGCTCGAGGGCCGTCACCCGGCGCTCGTGTTCTTCGCGGCGGTCCTCCTCGGCTTCGCGCTGGTCGGCGCACTCTCGGTCGGCATCGGCGAGCTCGTCAACCACGTCCTGCTGCCGGCCGCGGGGATCGGCTCGGCGGACGAGTCGGTCAACGTCTGGCTGGCCCACCACCGCAGCGCGACGAGGACCGACGTCTCCGCCGTCGGGTCGACGGTCGGCGGCGCGCCGCTGCTGCCGATCCTCGTGGGCGTCATCGCCCTGGTCTTCCTCGCGCTGCGCCGCTGGCGGCTCGCCGCGTTCGTGGTCTTCGCGCTCGCGGTCGAGTCGGCGCTCTACCGCGTCACGACGCTGGCGATCCACCGCCACCGGCCCGAGGTCGTGCGGCTCGAGAACCTGCCCGTCGACGCGAGCTACCCGTCGGGGCACACCGCCGCGTCGGTCGCGGTGTACTCGGGGATCGCGCTGCTGCTCACCTCGCGCTTCACGAACGGCCGCTTCCGCGCGCTGGCGTGGACAGCGGCGGTCATGGTCACGCTGTTCGTCGCCGCCTCGCGCATGTACCGCGGGATGCACCATCCGAGCGACACGATCGCGGGCGCGATCCTCGGCATGGCGGCGCTCGTGATCCTCGTATTCGCCTGCCGTGCGGCCGGCGTGGCGGCGCGCGCCCGAGCCGGCGCGACCCGGAGCCGCGCGTCGTGAGCGCCTCGGCGAGCAACGGATCGGCGCCGCGGCGGGTCGCGGTCGTCGCGCACTCCGGCAAGACGCTCGGCGGCGGCCTGCCGGAACTGCGCAGGATCCTCGCGGATCGCCTGCCGGCCGAGCCGCTCTGGATCGAGGTCCCGAAGAGCCGCAAGGCGCCCGACCAGGTGCGCCGCGCGCTGAACGAGGGCGCCGAGCTCGTCTTCGCCTGGGGCGGCGACGGCATGGTGCAGCGCTGCGTCGACGTGCTCGCCGGCACCGACGCGGAGCTCGCGATCATCCCCGCGGGCACCGCCAACCTCTTCGCCTCGAGCCTCGGGATCCCGAAGGACATCGCCGGCGCCGTCGACATCGGCCTGCACGGCCCGCGCCGCCGGCTCGACGTCGGGCGCTTCAACGGCGAGCGCTTCGCGGTCATGGCGGGCGCCGGCTTCGACGCGTCGATGATCCGCGACTCCGGCGGGCTCAAGGACCGGATCGGCCGTGCCGCCTATCTGTGGAGCGGCTCGGAGAACCTGCGCTCGAGCGGCTTCAAGACGCGCATCAGCGTCGACGGGGTCGAGTGGTACAAGGGCCGCGCGAGCTGCGTCCTGGTGGGCAACGTCGGCGAGCTCTTCGGCGGAGTCTCGGTGTTCCCGGACGCGCGGCTCGACGACGGCGTCCTCGAGCTCGGGATCGTGACCGCCGAGGGCGCGGTGCAGTGGGCGCGCACCCTCGCGCGCACCGCGACCGGGGACCCGCAGCGCTCACCGTTCGTGCGCACGACGAAGGCGCGCTCGGTGAAGGTCAAGTTCGACCGCAAGGTGCTCTACGAGCTCGACGGCGGCGACCGGACGAAGGTGAAGTCGTTCAAGGCGCGGGTCGAACCGTCGTCGATCAACGTGTGCGTCCCGGAGGTCGGGGCCGAGGAGGAGCGATGAGGATCAGGCGAACGGTGAGCAACCCGGCCCGCAAGGCGCGCGCCGGGGGTGAGCAGGTCGCGCGCAGCCGCCCGTTCGAGTGGCTCGCCCGCGGCGGTTTCGTGGCGCGCGGGCTGATCTACGGGATCATCGGCGTGCTCGCGGTGAAGCTCGCGCTGGGCGACGGCGGGAAGGCCACCAACCAGCAGGGCGCCCTGCGCACGATCGGCCACCAGCCGTTCGGGCGCACGCTGCTCGTCATCGTGGCGGTCGGGCTTGCCGGGTACGCGATCTGGCGGCTCGTGCGCGCTGCGATCGGGCACGGCCCGGAGGCCCATGACAGCGGCTTCGACCGCGTCGCCGGCCTCGCCAGCGGCGTGGCCTACGCGATCCTCTGCGTGACCGCCGTGCAGATGCTGCTCGGGTCCAAGCCCAGCAGCTCGGGCAGTGCGCGGCAGCCGGCTGCGGGCGTCCTCGGCTGGCCCGGCGGGACGTGGATCGTCGGTGGGGCGGGCGCGATCCTCGTCGGCGTCGCGCTCTACCAGGGATACCTCGGGCTCGGCCACGGGTTCCTGGAGAAGTCGAAGACCGAGCGCATGAGCGCCGGCGGCGAGCGCGCTTTCACGACGCTCGGGGTCATCGGCTACGTCGCGCGCATGGTCGTCTTCGGGCTCGTCGGCTACTTCCTGATCAAGGCGGCGATCGACTACTCGCCGCGCCAGGCCGTGGGCCTCGACGGCGCGCTCGCGCGACTGGCGCGCGATTCGTACGGCCCCGTGCTGCTCGGGATCGTCGCGGCCGGGCTGGTGGCGTTCGGCGCCTACTCGGTGGTCGACGCGCGCTACCACCGGATCTAGGCTCAACATCACCATGGCGAAGCTCACGCTGGGCCCGCTCCTGCGGTACGTCGACGAGCATGCCGCCACGATCTGGGTGCAGGCCGACGCGGCCTGCGAGGTGGAGATCCTCGGCACCCGTGAGCGCACCTGGTGCGTCGCGGGCATGCACTTCGCGCTCGTCGCCGTCAGCGGGCTGGCCGCGGGGGAGGACCACCCCTACGAGGTGCGCCTCGACGGCGAGCTCGCCTGGCCGCCGCCCGAGTCGCCGTTCCCGGCCAGCACCGTGCGGCTGCCGGCACACGGCGCACGAAGCAAGATCGTCTTCGGCTCGTGCCGCATCACCCTCCCGCACGAACCGCCGTACACGCTGCGCGCGACGCGCCACCCGGACGGCCAGGGCATCGACGCGCTGCGCGCCTACGCGCTGCGCGCCGCCGCCGCGGGCGGTGGCCCCGCGTGTCCGGACATGCTGCTGATGCTCGGCGACCAGATCTACGCCGACCAGCCGTCGCCCGCCCTCAAGGAGGCGATGGCGCGGCGGCCGCGCCCGGCGGACGTGCCCGCGGACGAGCTCGCAGACTTCGGCGAGTACGCGCTCGCCTACCACGAGGCGTGGCGTGAGCCGGCGGTTCGCTGGCTGCTCTCGACGGTGCCGACGACGATGGTCTTCGACGACCACGAGATCCACGCCGAGTGGCGCATCTCGCAGGCCTGGCTCGACGAGATGAACGCGGAGCCGTGGTTCGACCGCCACATCCGCGCCGGGCTGATGGCCTACTGGGTCTTCCAGCATCTCGGCAACCTCTCCCCCGAGGACCTCGAGGCGGCCGGGCTCTACGACGAGGTCCGCGCGAGCGACGACGCCGCCGAGCTGCTCGCCTCGCGCATGGACACCGAGGGCCGCCAGGTCGGGCACAGCCGGTGGAGCTTCGCGCGCGACATCGGCGACGCGCGGCTCGTCGTCGTCGACTCGCGGGCAGGTCGGAAGGTGACGCCCGGCGGCCGCGAGCTCGTCCAGGACGAGGAGTGGGAGTGGATTCGCACGCAGGCGCGGCGCCCCGCGCGGCACCTGCTGGTCGCCAGCTCGGTGCCGTTCCTGCTGGCACCGGGCCTGCATCACGCCGAGGCCTGGGACGAGGCGCTGACCGACGGGGTCTGGGGGGCGTTCGGCGCGTGGGCCGGCGAGCGCCTGCGCCGGATCGCCGTGATGGACCACTGGGCCGCCTTCCAGCGCACGCACCGGCGCTTCGCCGAGTTCGTCGACGATGTCGCGCACGGCCGGGAGGGCGAGGCGCCCGCCGCGCTCGTGATGCTCTCCGGCGACGTGCACCACTGCTACCTCGCGCAGGTCGCGTTCCGTCCCGGGTCCGGATCGCACATCCCGGTCTGGCAGGCGGTGTGCTCCGGATTCCGCAAGGAGCTCGCGCCGCACGAGCGCGCCGTCATCGCGCTCGGCCACTCCGGGCTCGCGGGCCGGCTCGGCGCGCGGCTGACGCGCGCCGCGAAGGTGCCGCCGCTGCCCTTCGGCTGGCGGGTCGTCGAGCGGCCGGCCTACGCCAACCAGATCGCGACGTTGACCCTCCACGGCGAGCGCGCGCACGTGCAGGTGGAGGCCGTCGTCGACGACACCTGGCAGGCCCCCGAGCTGCAGGTCGCCTTCGCCCGCGAGCTCACCGCCGGGCGCTACGGCGCCGCGGGGACGACCGCGAGCGGCGCGTCGCCGGCCGGCAGCTCGCCGGTGTCGACGCCGCTGTCGCCCGCGCGGTGAACGGTGCCGAGCGCCTCGAGGAACGCGTTCACGGCCTCGAGGACGGTGATGCGCTCGGTGCGTCGCCGATCGGCGAGTCGTGGGTCCCGGGGAATGAGCAGATCACGGCCGGGGTCGCCGCCGATCACCGCGACTGGCACGCGCCCGCCGCCCCCTTACGTCACGCGGCCGCGGCCGCCAGTTCGAGCGCCAGCTCCCCGCGCGTGCGGACGCCGAGCTTGCGGTAGGCCGCGGCGAGGTGCGTCTCGACCGTCTTGATGCTCACGAAGAGCTGCCGGGCGATGGCGCGGTTCGTCGTGCCGGCGGCGGCCAGCTCGCAGACCTCGCGCTGGCGCGGGGTCAGCGCCGCGGGCCCCTCCAGTGCGGCGCGCCCGCGAGCGCGGGATCGACCTCGTGCTCGCGGCCGCGATCGGCCCGGGTCCCGTCGCGATCTCCGCTGCTGCGGACGACCGGCTGCTGCAGGCGGCCTAGGGCCGCCGGGGAAGGAACAGGGGTCCGGGCGCGTCCTTCTGAAGCGAACCACCGACCGGAAAGGCTGCTCATGTTCCGCATCGCCCCACACCTGCGCACACTCGTCGCGCTGTTCGCAGCGCTGGCCCTGTCGGCCGCGGCGCCCGCCGCGGCGACGGCTCAGCAGCACCACCGCCACCATGCCAGGCACCACGCGCCCACCTGCCACATCAGGCAGGGCGCCGGCGGCACCGACAACGACTCGGACAACCACGGCGGGCCGAGCGACGGTGATGGCTGCATCTGACCGCCGGCCGGCGCCGCGGCGGCTCGCGGGCCTCGCGCTCGTCGCGTCGCTCGCGCTCGTCGCGTGCGGCGCGGTCGCACCTGCGCCCCGCAGCCACGGCTCGTTCGCCTGGCTGCGGGCCGCTCCGCCACCCCGCGGCTGGCGTGTGCTCCATCCGCGCGGTAGCGCCTACCGGCTCCCGCTGCCGCCGGGCTTCCGCGCGATGCAGGCCGACGCGGGCGCGGCCTCGGCCGGGGTGTCCCGCGCCCGCGTGGTGGTCGACTACCTCAACGCAACGCCGCGCCAGGGCGCGGAGACGCCGGCGACCTGGGCGCGCTTCCGCGTCGCGCACAATCGCGAGGAGGGAGATCGTGCGATCACGACGGTCGCCGCAGCGACAGCGCTGCCGTTCCCTGCCGGCCGCGGCGCGTGCGTCGAGGACGCCTACAGCACGATCAGCCACCGCTACCACGAGCTCGCGTGCCTGGTGCACGGCGCGCACGCGAGCACCGTCGTCGTCGCGGCGAGCCTGGAGCGCCGCTGGGCGAAGGACCGCGCCGTGCTGCAGCGGGCGCTCGTCGCGTTCACGACGTAGCCGCGGGTTCAGCGGCCGGGGCCGACGAATGCGCGGACGCGCAGCGCGAGCCCGTCGATGACGCGCCCAAGCGCGTCTGCCATGCGGTCGGTGAGGCGGCGCGGGGCGGGGGCGTAGAGCGCGATCGCGACGCCCGCGCCGAGCGCGGCGCCGGCGATGACGTCGAGCGGGTAGTGCACGCCGATCACGACCCGGCTGACGCCGAGCGCGGCGGCGGCGACCAGCGCCAGCGCACCCCAGAGCCGGTTGCGCAGCAGGATCGCCGTCGCGATCGCGAAGGCGGCCGTCGTGTGGTCGCTCGGGAAGGAGCCGTCGGCCGCGTGCGGGGCGAAGAGGTGGATCAGGGTGGGGTGCGCGACGAACGGGCGCGGGCGGTCGACGATGTGGGAGAGGACCTGGCCGATCAGGAGCGCGACCCCGGTACTGGCTGCGGCCGCGACCGCGGCGCGGCGCGCGATCGTCCGCATCCGCCCCCAGACGACGACCGCGAGCGCGACGAGCAGCAGCACGAACAGCGCCTCGGACGCCGCGGCGTACGCCGAGATCGGGTCCTCGAGCCCGTCGTGATGCAGCGCCCAGGCGTTCAGGTCCCGCGTGATTCCCAGGTCGTTCACGGCGTCGAGGCTAGAGCCCGAACGTCAAAGACAGCTGAAAGGAGCATCCGATTCAGCTGCGCCGCGCGAGCAGCTCGTCGAGTCGCGCGTAGGTCTCGTTGAGGCCGCCCTCCATGCCTGAGGCGAGCATGCCGTCGCGCTCCTCGGGGGTATGGAACTGGGAGACGGTCGTGACCTTCGTGCGGTCGCCGAGGTCCTCGAACGTGGCGGTCTCCACCGAGACGTGGCCCGGCATGCCCTCCCACTCGAACGTCTGGACGATCCGCTCGGGGGGCGTGATCGATCGGTAGGTCCCGCGGAACGCGGTCTCGCTGCCGTCGTCATCGCGGATCACGAAGCGCCAGCCGCCTCCGACCCGCAGGTCCATGCGGTCGACGATCGCCGTGGTGCCGTGCGGGCCCCACCACTCGGGGATCAGCGCAGGGTCGGTGTAGATCGCGAAGACGCGATCTCGCGGCGCGTCGAACACGCGCTCGATGCGGATCTCCCGCTCGGTCGGCTTCGTGATGATGGCGGCCTGCGCGATCTCCCGGTCATCGGGCATGCTGGTCTCCCTTCGTGCGTTCGAGCAGCTCCCCGAGCCGGTCGAGGCGCTCGTCCAGCATCCGGCGGTACTGATCGACCCATGCCTCGACGTCGTCGACCCGGCCGGGGCCGAGCGAGCATCGTCGTGCGCGCCCGACCTTCTCGGTCGTGACGAGCTCGGCCTCCTCGAGCACGCGGACGTGCTTCTTCATGCCCGTCAGCGAGATGCCGAACGGCTCGGCGAGCTCGCCGATCGTGGCGCTGCCGGCGCCCAGGCGCTCGAGGACGCCGCGACGCGTCGGGTCCGCGATGGCGGAGAGGGTGCGATCGAGCTGCGGATACTGAACCATTGAGTTCAGTATAACGGCGCGACGGCACGTGTTCAAGCGCGGGCCGGCGCTAGGAGTCGGTCGTGCAGGCCGTCGCGGCGCTCGGGGCGAAGCGGCTGAAGACTGCGGCGAGCGTGCCGAGCTCGTCGGGGCTCAGCTGCTCGAAGAAGCGCTGCTGCACTGACGTGAAGTGCGTGGCCTGGGCTGCGCGGGTGAGGTCGAGCCCCGTGTCGGTGAGGCGCGCGTCGGTCGCGCGCGCGTCCGCCGGGGAGGCGGACTTGACGACGAGGCCGCGACGCTGGAGCTCGTCGACGATCCGCGAGATCCGGCTCAGGCTGAGTGCGCACTCGGAGGCCAGCCTCGAGAGGCCGAGGCGCCGCTCGGGCGCGGCGGCGAGCCGGCCGAGGACCTCGAGCGCGCTGAGCGTGAGGCCGTGCTCGGCCTCGAGCTCGGCGTCGAGGGTGCGGGTCAGCGCCTTGTGCGTCTCGAGCAGGCCGACCCAGGCGTCCGAATGCGTCGGCGACCAGCGGGCGATCCCGTCGTCGCCGACGACGTAGGCGCAGGTGGATGTGAGGGCGTCGGTCATCGCTTGCGCGGGCAAGGCTAGCTTGTCGCTCCTTTCCGGGTCAAAGGTTGCGTGCGCAAGCAAGTGTGATATGCTTGCGCAAGCAATTACTTGCGGGTGCCGCCCAGGCCCTCGCATCGAACCGGGAGAACCACCATGACCACCGCCACCGCGACACTCGTCCCCACCGGCACCTGGAACGTCGATCCTTCGCACTCGAAGGTCGGCTTCGCCGTCAAGCACATGGGCATCGCCAACGTCCGCGGCGAGTTCACGGACTTCGAGGGCACACTGGAGATCGGCGAGGATCTGGCGTCCGCCACGGCCTACGGCACCGTCAAGGTCGCCTCCGTCGACACGAACGAGGCCGCGCGCGACGAGCACCTGCGCTCGGGCGACTTCTTCGACGCCGAGAACCACGCGGAGATGACATTCCGGTCCACCGCGATCGAGGCCGTCGACGGCGACACGTTCCGCATCACCGGCGATCTCACCCTGCACGGCGTCACGAACCCCGTCGTCCTCGAGGCCGAGGTCCAGGGCACGGACGTCGACCCGTGGGGCAACGATCGCGTCGGCCTGGAGATCACCGGCCAGCTCTCGCGCGGCGACTACGGCATGAAGTTCAACCAGGCCCTCGGCAGCGGCAACGTGCTCGTCGGCGACAAGGTCAAGCTCGCCCTCGACGTCTCCGCGGTCAAGGCGGCGTAGCTCGCAGGCACCTCACCGAGCCGGCGGCGTTCGCGTCGCCGGCTCCGCTGTGCCAACGTGCACGCTGCGCCATGGCCGCGACCGCCCTCACGATCGAAGAGCTCGAGCGCTGGGTGCAGTTCGGCGCCCGGTGGCGGGTCGTCGCCGCGTCCGAGCGGGAGGCGGTCGTGGACCTCAGCACCTGCACCGGCGAGCTCGTGGAGCGCCGGATCGCCGAGGACCCGGTCGTGATCGCCTACGTCCGGCGCGCCGGCTCCGGCGGCGTCGGCGAGGACTGATCACCCCGCGAGCGCGTCGAGCGGCGTGTCGGGATCGCTCAGCCGCCCGCGATCGATCGCGCAGCGGCCGCGGATCAGCGCCTGCAGCTGCTCGTTGACGTCCCAGACGTTGACGTTCATGCCGGCCACGAGGCGCCCGTCGAGGAGCCAGAAGGCGATGAACGCGCCGCTCGCACGATCCCCGCGGAAGACGACCTCGTCCCAGCGCGGCGCGTGGCCGCAGTACTCCATCCCGACCTCGTACTGATCGGAGAAGAAGTAGGGGATGCGGTCGTAGGAGACCGGGTCGCCGAGCATCGCGGCCGCGGCGGCGGGCCCCTGATGCAGCGCGTTGTACCAGTGCTCCACGCGGATCCGCTCGCCGTAGAACGGATGGACGGCACGCGCGACGTCCCCCGCGGCGAACACGCCCGGCGCTGCCGTTCGCAGCCGCTCGTCGACGATCACGCCGCCGTCGACCTCGAGCCCCGCCTCGGCGGCCAGCTGCACGCGCGGCACCACGCCGACACCGGCGACGACGAGGTCGCAGTCGACCACGCGCCCGCTGCTCGTGCGCACGCGCTCGACCCGGCCGTCGCCCTCGAGGGCCGCGACGCCGTCGCCGAGCATGAGCTCCACGCCGTGCTGCGCGTGGACGTCCCGGTAGAACGCGCCGATCTCGGGCCCGAAGATCCGCTCGTTCGGCAGCGCGACGGGGTCGATCAGCGTCACGCCCAGCCCGCGCTGGCGGGCGGAGGCCGCGAACTCGCTGCCGATCCAGCCGGCGCCGACCACCGCGACGTGGCCGCCGTGGTTCAGCCGCTCGCGCAGCGCGTCGCAGTCGGCCAGCGTGCGCAGCTGGTGCACGCCCTCGAGCTGGGCGCCGGGCACGGCGAGTGTGCGCGGCTCCGCCCCGGTGGCGAGCAGCAACGCGTCGTAGTGCAGGGAGCGCCCATCGTCGAGCGTGACCCGGAGGGCGTCCGGATCGATCGACGCGACGGTCGTCGCGGTCTCGAGCTCGACGGCGTGGTCGGCGTACCAGTCGGCCGCGTGGACGTATGCCTGCTCGCGTGGCGATTCGCCGCGCAGGTAGTCCTTCGACAGCGGCGGGCGCTCGTAGGGGCGCTCGGGCTCGGCCCCGATCAGCAGCACGCGCCCGTCGAAGCCGCGCCGGCGCAGCTCCTCGGCAGCCTTGGCCCCGGCCAGCCCGGCGCCGGCGATGATGAAGGTCCGGGGGCTCATCGGGCCCGCCGCGCCGTGTGGCTGAGGAACTCCTCGCGCGTGCGCGGGTCGTCGCGGACGAGCCCGTGCAGCGCCGAGGTCACCGTGCGGGCACCGGGCTTCTGCACGCCGCGCAGCGACATGCACAGGTGCTCGGCCTCCAGCACGACGCCCACGCCCTGCGGTCGCAGCTCGTCCTGCAGGCAGGTGGCGATCTGCGTCGTCAGGCGCTCCTGCAGCTGGAGGCCGCGTGCGAAGAGGTCGACGACGCGTGCGAGCTTCGAGAGCCCGAGGATCCGCTCCGCCGGGAGGTAGGCGACGTGGGCGACGCCGTGGAACGGGAGCACGTGGTGCATGCAGAGCGACTGGAACGGGATGTCGCGCACGACGATGAGCTCGTCGTAGCCCTCGTCGTTGGGGAACGTGGTCAGGCTGAAGGGCTCGGGCGTGAGCAGCTCGGCATAGGTGTCCGCCATCCGGCGCGGCGTCTCGCGCAGGCCCCCGTCGTCGAGGTCGGCGCCCAGCGCGGTGAGCAGGTCGCGCGCGGCGCGCTCGACGCCCTCGCGGTCGGGCGGACGGTGGGCTGGGGCGAGGCGGGCGGCGGAGAGCGTCGTGGTCATGCAGTGTTCGTGCGCCGCCGGCACCGCGCCTTACCTCGCATCGTGCTCGCCCGCCACCAGGGTGAGCAGGCTGTCGTGGTCCTCCTCGCAGGCCGGGCAGCCTTCGAGGTGCGCGCGCATCCCCGGGATGGCGGCGTCGGCGGCGGCGCCCGCGAGCTCGAGCTCGACGTAGCGGTCGAGCTCGTCGAAGCAGCGCTCGCAGCTCAGCTGCGGACGGCCGGGTCCGAGCAGGCGCGCCACGAGACGGTCCGGGCCGCGCGGGTCGGAGGCGCTCATGGCGTGCGCCCCGCGTCGAACGCGTCCGGGTGCAGGCCGCGGGCGGCGAGCGCGGCGCGCAGCTGTCGGCGGGCGTCATGGAGGGCCTTGTAGAGCGCCCCCCGGGTGGTGTTGAGGCGCTCGGCGAGCACGTCGATCGGCACGTCGTTGAGCGCGAGCGCCACGAGCACCTCGCGGCGGTGCGGTGTCAGGTCGTTCGCGATGGCCTCCCGGATCGCGCCCAGCAGCTCGCGGGTCTCGGCGTCGCGCTGCGGACCCGACCCGTGGTCGGCGAGCACGGCCCACGCGTGCTCCTCCAGCGGGATCTCCCGCCCCTGCCAGGCGCCGCGGCGGACGTTCGCGGCCGCCTCGTAGAGCGCGAACTTGTAGGCCCAGGTGGTGAACCGGCTCTCACCACGGAAATCGGCGAGGCGCGCCAGGATCGCCACGAGCGCGTCGTCGGCGCTCTGCTGCGCCAGGTCCTCCGGATCGCGCCCGCGCAGCTGCGGTCCCGTCGCTCCGCGACGGCGGACCTCGAACCTCGCTGCGCCCAGCAGCAGGCTGTGCAGCTCGGCGACGGCGCCATCACGGCGGGGGCCGTCGGAGCGCAGGCGCGCGACCCAGTCCTGCGAGGCCCGATCGCTCGTGCGGGGACCGGCTGCCGGCTCGCGGGCGGGGGAGGGCACGATGATCAGCATGGCGGCTTCGGGTCGTCGAGCGGCGCCAGGATGCGGACCGCGAGCTCGGCGGGGCACCCGCGGTCGATCAGCGCGAGCAGCGCATGGATGTCGTGCCGAGCGTCGCGCGCGACGCGTTCGGCGAGCTGCGGGCGCATCCCGGCGCCGCGCAGGCGCCCGGCGCGCCAGCGCGCGAGCTCTTCACCGGGAGCCTGTCTGTCGCCTTGCGGGGTGATCCGGGGCACGCGTGGTTGGTGTCGCGCCGGGTGCGGTTCTTACCTGCCGAACGCGAGCTGCAGCGCCAGCAGCGCCACGATCGCCGTCGCGCAGAGGAGATGGTCGCGGAGCACCGCTCGCGCGAGCGCGCTCTGACGCTCCGGCGGGTCGCGTCGCGCTCCGAGGCGCACCGCGCTGGGCACGGTGCGCGCACCCGCAAGGACGATCGCGGCGAGGGCGAGCATGAGCGACGCCCAAGCCGCCCACGCGCGCTGATCCCCGCGCACGATCTCGATCACGATCGCGGCGACGGTCGCGAGCATCACCGTGGCGACCAGCCGGTTCATCGGGCGGGCGTCCGTCGTGACGCGCCGGTAGTAGCGGGCGATCGACGCCAGCACGTCCTCGGGCAGCAGTGGGCCCTCGTGGCGCAGGACCTGGACGTCGAACATCAGGTCGAACCACAGGACGGCCAGCAGGAAGCCGGCGCCTGCGGTGACGAAGGGGACCACGCGCCGAGTATCCCAGCGGCGGCGGTCCCCGTCAGGCGCGGGCGGCGCCCTCGCTCAGCTCCTCGAGGCGCGCGGCGATCCTCCCGCGGCGCTCGCGCAGCTCGGCGTCGAGCTGGTCGAGCTGCGCGCGCCGGCGGTCGACGAGCTCGAGCTGATGGTCGACGATCGCGTCGAGCTCGACGAGGATCCGCGTGCGCCGTGCCGGCGAGGTCGTCGCGCTGCGGAACTCCTCGCGCAGTGTGCGCCGCGCCTCCTGGTTCGCGACGAGCTCGGCGAGTTCGTCGAGGCCCAGGCCGAGCAGGCCCTTCAGCCGCAGCACCTCGCGCAGCTGCTCGACGTCGTCCTCGGAGTACGTCCGGTGCGCGCCGGGCTCGCGCCCGGCGGTGCCGGGCATGAGCCCGATCTCCTCGTAGTAGCGGATGGTGCGCGGCGTCGTGCCGACCGCGGCGGCGACTTCACCGATACGCATCGGCGGTCGCCACCTCGGCGTGCACGTTCGCGGTCTCCTGCCGGGGGCGCATGAGCGACACGATGGCACCGAGCAGGGACGTCGCGGCGAGCACCCACATCGCGACGTGCAGGTTGTGGATGAACGGATCGAGCGCGGCCGCCGAGAGACCCGTCGTCAGGCCGGAGAAGATCGAGAGCAGCGTCGCGCGCGGCACGGCCGCCGTCACGATCGCGAGCAGGATCGCGATCGACAGCACCGAGCCGGTGTTCTGCAGCATCATCCGCGTGCCCGCGGCGATGCCGCGGCGATGCACGGGGACGGCGCCCATCATCGCCGAGGTGTTCGGTGAGTTGAACATCCCGGCGCCGGCACCGGCGACGAACAGCCACAGGGCCGTGATCGCATACGGGGTCGTGACGGTGAGCATCGTCATCCCGGCGATGCCGAGCGCAGAGACCACGAGGCCGAGCGCGGCCAGCCCGCGCGCGCCATGGCGATCGGCGTAGCGGCCGGCGAGAGGGGAGCTGATCAGCACGCCGAGCGCCATCGGTGCGAGCTTCACCCCGGCGAGGATCGGGTCGTCGCCGATCGCGCCCTGGAAGTAGAGGACGAACAGGAACGTCAGCGAGAAGCGCGAGAGCCCGCCGAGAAAGGCGGCCGCGGTCGCCGCGGAGAACCCGCGGTCCTCGAACAGGCCGAGGTCGAGCATCGGGAAGCGCGTGCGCCGCTCGACGACGATGAACAGCGGCAGCAGCAGGGCCGCGGTGATGAGCGAGACGATGGTCAGTGGGTCGGTCCAGCTGACGATGCCCCCGCGGGAGATGCCCAGGGTGAGTCCGGTCAGCCCGATGACGAACGTGATCGTCCCCCACCAGTCGAAGTGGTCCTCGACCTCCGGCGTCACGAGCTCGCGCAGGATCAGCGCCGCCCACGCCGTCCCGGCCAGCCCGAGCGGCACGTTGAACCAGAACACCCAGTGCCAGGAGGCCGCGACCAGCACGCCTCCGAGCACCGGCCCGATGACCAGGCCGACCGCGGCGACCATGACGTTCGTGCCCATCGCCAGGCCGAGCTGCTCGCGCGGGAAGGCGTCGGTGACGAGCGCCGAGGCGTTCGCGAAGATCAGCGCGGCGCCGACGCCCTGGAGGATCCGCCAGAGGATGAGGCTCGTGCCGCCGGTGGCGAAGCCGGCGCCCAGCGAGGCGGCCGAGAAGATGAGGAAGCCCAGCACGTAGGCGCGCTTGCGCCCGAACACGTCGGACATCCGCCCGAACGTGAGCACGAGGACCGTCGAGGCGATCATGTAGGCGAGGATCACCCAGACGAGCGTCAGCAGCTGGACGCCCAGCGCCCGTTCCAGGTCGGGGAGCGCGATCACGAGCGTGCCGGAGTTCACCGTCGCCAGCAGCATCCCGAGGCTCGTGCAGGACAGGGCCCACCACTTGTAGTGCTCGTGCTCGGCGTCCACGCCGAGCCGCCGTCGTGTCGTCACGGACGTCGCCTCCCGCGCTTGAATCTCTATCTTACGTTCACGTAAGGTTGGAGTGTAGCGCGGAGCGTGCGCGGCCCGCGGGCCGCGGGGTGTCCGGTGCGGCGGTCGTGCGGCTACGAGGCGGCCGGACCGCCCGGTCCGCGCGCGGTCCGCCTCGCCGCATCCAGCGCGTGGCGCAGCTCGCGGTTCTCCTCGCGGAGGGCGACGGTGCCGCGGCGCAGCGCGGTCAGCGCATCGCTCAGCCGGACGAGTGCGAGCCGCTGCTGCTGCACCTGCCTGCGCAGCCGGTCGAGGTCGGCCGAGGCGGTGTCCGGCGCTCGATCGCGCTGCGACGGTTCCCCGCGGCGGTCCGGCCCGGGCGTCCGTGCCCGGGCTGCCGCCCCCCCGTGCTCCAGCGGCGGCGCACTCGGCGATCCCTCCGAACGCGGGGTCGCGGGCGTGCGCAGCGGTTGGACCATGTTCCGCACTGTATTCCGGGGCACACCCTCCGTTAGGCTAGGAGTGCCTGCCTCAGGACGGGCATTCCGACGATGGACCATGTCTCACCACCCGACCTGTGGCGTTTCCGCGCCGTCTTCGAGATGGCGCAGCACGGCGTCGCCCTGATCGATCCGGCCGGGCGGATCGATGCCTGGAACCATGCTGCGGGGGCGCTCACCGGGGCGCCTGCGGAGCAGGCGATCGGGCAGGAGCTCGGGTGGCTCCATGAACGCGACGAGGAGCCCTGGCCCGCGGACACGTTCGCACGGGCGGGACGGGGGGAGGCCGTCGTCCACGTCGGATGGCGCGCCGGCGCCGACGGATCGCGGTTCTGGTGCGAGGCGGTGCTGCACGAACTGCGTGACGAGGACGGCGTGGCCCGCGGGTACGCCGAGGCGTTCAGCGACGTCACGGCGGCGAAGGTCGCGACGGACGTCCTGCTCGAGGCACCGATGGTCTTCCACGGCGCGCTGCGCGCGGCGCCGATCGGCATGGCGACGCAGGATGCCGGCCTCGTCTACACCTGGGTGCCGGTGGGCGCGGACGCCCTGGGCGGTGCCACCGACGACGACGTCGTGGGTTGCACCGACGACGATCTCTACCCGGCGGAGGTCGCGGAGCGGCTCACCGCACTCAAGCGCGGGGTGCTGGCCGGCGGACAGGGTCTGCGGACCGAGCTGGCCGTCGAGCGTGACGGGAAGACGGGGCACTTCGACCTGAGCCTGGAGCCCCTGCTCGCCTCGGGCGGGACGATCGCCGGCATCAGCACGGTGGCGTTCGACATCAGCGATCGCAAACGTGCCGAGGAGGAGATGGAGCGCAGCTGGGCGCGACTCGCAGAGGCCGAGCACCTCGCGCGACTGGGCAGCTGGGAGTGGGACATCGTCACGAACCGCGTCGAATGGTCTGCCGGGCTGTTCGCGATCTACGGCGCGAGCCCGGACGAGATCGACGCGACCCACGAGCCCCCCTCGGAACGCGTACATCCGGAGGACCGCGAGCGCGTCGCGGCCGCGATTCGCGGGGCCGTCGAGACCTGCGAGCCGATCGACCTCGAGTACCGCATCGTTCGACCCGACGGCCGCGTCCGGCGCCTCCACGGCCGCGCGGAGGTCATCGTCGACGCGCAGGGCAGGCCGCTGCGTCTGGCGGGGACGGCACAGGACGTCACCGAGCTGCGGGCGGCCGCGGACGCGCTGAGCGACACGGCCGCCGAGCTCGGTCGGCGTGCCGCGGATCTGCAGGGGCTCGGGCGCCGGCACGGCACCCCGGCGCAGGACGTCGCCCGCAGGCTGACAGCGCGGCAGATCGAGATCATGGGGCTCGTCGCCCAGGGGCTGAGCAACGCTGAGATCGCCGAGCGCATGTTCGTCGCCGAGGGCACCGTCAAGTGGCATGTCGGGAAGATCCTGCGGGCGCTCGGGGTGGCGAACCGCGCGCAGGCCGTGGCCAGGTACCTCGCGCCGCCGCACGGCGAGGACGGTTGAGATGGGACCCGCGCCGGTGGT
>JADGPM010000264.1 GCA_017882425.1 Solirubrobacteraceae bacterium | reverse complement strand
TTGTGGCCCCCGCCCCGCACGGCGAGCGGCAGGTCGTGGCGGCGCGCGAACGCGATCGTCGCGGCGACGTCCTCGGTGCTCGCGCAGTGGACGACGACGGCCGGATGGCGGTCGATCATCGCGTTGAAGACGGTGCGCGCCTCGTCGTAGCCGGCGTCGTCGAAGCCGACGAGGCGGCCGGCCAGCGCCGGTCCGAGTTCGCGCCGGGCGGCCCCGGCAGCTGAGGTCATGGTGGTCACGGGCGCCTCCTGTCATGTGGCCCGGGACGGCGCGGTCCGCCGTCCCATTCGCCACCGCGAGCGTAGGCGTGCCCGGACGGCCTGTCATGACCTGTCCTGACCGAGTTTCGAAGGCTCTTCCGGTGGCGCCGGAAGCGAGTGATAATCAGCATTGACTACCGGCCGATCCGCATGCCCCAACTCCCCGGCCCCCTTCGACTCTTCCCGTCGTCGCCGTTCGTCGGTCGCTCCGCCGAGCTGGCGACGCTGCGCACGCTCGTCCCGCGCGCCCGCGGGGAGAACCGCCGGATCGCGCTGCTCGGCGGTGAGGCGGGCTCCGGCAAGAGCCGGCTGGTGCGCGAGTTCGCACGGGAGGTCGCCGGCGACGGCGTGCAGGTCCTGTACGGCGCCTGCGACGCCGTGGTCCAGACCCCCTACGGGCCGTTCGTCGAGGCGCTCGACCAGCTCGTGCGCGGGAGCACCCCTCACGAGCTGCGCGAGGACGTCGGGGCGCTGGGCGGTGAGCTCGGCCGGCTGATTCCGGACCTGGCGCTGCGGATCGCGGAGCTCGCGGCGCCGGTCGCCGCCGACCCCGACACCGAGCGCCTGCGCCTGCACATGGCGGTCAGCGAGCTGCTGGGCAGGGCCGCGCGCCGCCGGCCGATCCTCCTCGTGGTCGAGGACGGGCACTGGGCGGACGGGCCGACGCTGCACCTCCTGCAGCACCTCGCGCGGGCGACCACCGACGCGCGAGTCCTGGTGCTGGCGACCTTCCGCGACACCGAGGCCGACGTGCCGGCCCAGCTGGCCGAGACGCTCGCGGACCTGCGGCGCTCGGACGACGTCGTGCGCCTGCACCTCACGGGGCTGACCGTGGAGGACATCGGCGAGTTCGTGCGGCTCGCAGGCGGCGAGATCGACCCCGGCGTGCCAGAGCTGGCGCGCGCGATCCGTGAGCTGACCGACGGCAACGCGTTCCTGCTCTGCGAGCTGTGGCAGGCGCTGATCGAGACCGGCGGCGTGGCGATCGAGGACGGGACGCTGCGGCTGACGCGACCGCTGCGCGAGACGGCGACGCCCCAGAGCGTCCGCGAGGTCGTCAGCCAGCGCCTCGCGCGGCTCGATGCGACGACCCGGGACCTGCTCGAGCTCGCGGCGGTCGCCGGCACCGAGTTCGAGCTCGACGTGCTGCGGCGGGCGGCGCCGGCGGAGCTGGAACGGCTCGACGCACTCGAACCGGCACGGCGCAGCGGCCTGATCGAGGAGCTCCCGCCCCCGGCGCTCGCCTACCGGTTCACGCACGAGCTCGTGCGGCGCGCCCTGTACGACCGCCTGAGCGTCGTGCGCCGTGCCGAGCTCCACCTGCGGATCGCCGAGGCGCTCGAGGCGAGCGGCCCGGCCGCGCACGGTCGCAACCTCGCCGATCTCGCGTACCACTTCGCCGAGGCCGCACCGGTCGGCGATCCCGAGCGCGCCGTCGGCTACAACCTGCGCGCCGCAGCGGCCGCGTCGGGCACGCTCGCCTACGACGAGGCCGCCTCGCGGCTGCGGACCGCGCTGCGCCTCGGGGTCGAGGACGAGCGCCGCCGTGCCGAAGTGCTGCTGGACCTCGGCACGGCGCTGTTCAGGGCGGGCCGCTCGCTCGACGCGCTCGATGCGTTCCGCGAGGCCGCCGGCATCGCGCGCGAGCTCGGTGAAGGCGAGCTGCTCGCGCGCGCGGCGATCGGCGTGGAGACCGCGTGCTGGCGCCCCGGCCTGTCCGACCAGGGGGCGCGCGAGCTGCTCGAAGAGGCCGAGGCGCTCACGCCGGCGGACTCGACCCTGCGGGTGGGCGTCCTGGCATGCCTCGCCCGGGCGCTCGAGTTCCAGGGCCGGTCGGCGCGCGCGAGCCTCACGCGCGAGGCGGCGATCGCGATGGCGCGGCGGATCGGCGATCGCAGCGGGCTGGCGACCGTGCTGATGGGGTCCTACTGGTCGCGCGCCACCGCACCGCTGACGCAGATCGCCGCGCGGCTGGCCGAGGCGCGCGACATCGCCGAGGAGAGTGGCGACGTCGAGGCGCAGACCGAGGCGATGGAGTGGCGCGTCGCGAGTCTCATGGCGCTCGGCGAGCTCGAGGCCGCGCGCCGCGAGCTGGCGGTCGCCCACGCGCTCGCCCGGCACACCCGCCAGCCGTTCATGCTCCACGTCGCCGAGCACTACGCGTCGGCGATCGCGCTGCTGCGCGGGTCGCTCGAGGAGGCCGAGGCCACGGCCGAGCGCTCGCGTGAGTGGGGGCGGCTGCTGACCGGGCGCGACGCCTCGGGCGTCTACGGCATCCAGATGTTCGGGGTGCGCCGTGAGCAGGGCCGGCTGGCGGAGCTCGCGCCCGTGGTGCGCGTGCTCGCGGGCAGCGGGCGCGAGGGCGGCTCGTGGCGGCCCGGGCTGGCCGTCGTCCTCGCCGAGCTCGGCATGCACGACGAGGCCCGCCGCGAGCTGGCCCGCGTCCGCGCAGCAGGGCTCGAGACGCTCCGCGCGGGGCTCTGGGTCGCCTCGCTGACCTACCTCGCGGACGCCGCCGGCGCCGTCGAGGACGCCGGGATGGCACGGCTGCTCGCCCCGCATCTCGCCCCGCTGGCAGGCTCGAACATCATGGTCGGCCACGGCGTCGCCTGCTACGGAGCCGCCGATCGCTACCTGGGGATGGTCGCTGCGACGCTCGGTGACCGCGAGGGCGCCGAGCGCTCGTTCGAGACGGCGCTCGCGTTCGACCGCCGGATGGGCGCATCGACCTGGGTGGCGCACGGGAGCTACGAGTACGGGCGCATGCTCCACGCCGCCGGCGAGCGGGACCGGGCGCGCCCGCTGCTGGCCGAGGCCACACGGCTGGCGAGCGCGATCGGCATGCCGGCGCTGCTCGCGCGCATTCGGGCGATCGGGCCGATCACCGCGGACACCCGTCCGGACGACCTCTCGCCGCGCGAGATCGACGTCCTGCGGCTCGTCGCGCAGGGCCGTTCGAATCGCGACATCGGCGCGGAGCTCTTCATCAGCGAGCACACGGCGGCCAACCACGTGCGCAGCATCCTGCGCAAGACCTCGAGCGCCAACCGGACCGAGGCCGCGGGCTACGCCCACCGGCGCGGGCTTGCCGGGAGCCGGCCGGAGGCGTAGCCTCGGCGCATGCCCTTGTTCGTGATCGAGCGCGCCTTCGCGGAGCAGCTCGAGCTGACGAGCGATGACGTGAAGCTCATCGAGGAGGTCAACGCGGACGAGGGCGTCCGCTGGCTCTTCTCGTTCCTCAGCGCCGACCGCCGCCGGTCGTACTGCCTCTACGAGGCGCCGTCGCCCGAGGCGATCGTCGCCGCCGCCGAGCGTGCCGGGATCCCGGCCGACGTCGTGGTCGAGGTCGACCGGGTCTCGGCCGACATGTACGTGTAGCCCCGCTCAGCGGGCGGGCCGGCTCGCGCCGACGAACTGGGCCAGGCCGGCCACACGCCGGCGCTCGCCCCGCAGCCCGCGCGTGCGGAGCGCGTCGGTCACCTCGTCGCGGCCGAACATGCGCACGCCGGTCATCGCCCGCACGACGGGCCGTGTGAGACCGGCGGGTGCGAGGCCCCGATGGCAGCTCGTCAGGATCGCCACGCGTCCGCCGGGGGCCAGGACGCGCGCGATCTCGTCGAGCGCGCCCCACGGGTCGGCGATCAGGTAGAGCGCGGCGAAGCAGCAGACCGCGTCGAAGACGCCATCGGAGAACGGCAGCGCGGCCGCGTCGCCGCGCACGTAGACGACGTTCTCCGGCACCCCCTCGGCGACGCCGCGGGCGAGCATCGTGGCCGAGGCGTCCACGCCGACGACGAGGCTCTCCGGCCCGGCCTCCGCCGCGAAGAGGCGCGTGAAGTTCCCCGGCCCGCACCCGACGTCGAGCACGCGGTCACCGGGGGAGAGGCCGAGCAGCTCGAGGGCGATGCGGCGCTCGTCGCCCATGCCGGGCCCGATCGCGCCCATCAGGACGCGCCCGCCGACCGGGCGCCAGAGCCGCTCGTAGATCAGGGGGAGCGCGCGCCCGGCCATCAGCCGCTGGCCGGGATGGGAGCCCGTGGGGTCCTGCGCTCCGAGCAGGTCCAGGTAGCCGTGGGCGACGTCGGGCGAGGCGGGTCGCGCAGCGGGTTCGAGCAGGTGCAGGACCTGGCCGAGCGGCGCCCTGGCGCGCGTGCGGGCCACGGCGTCAGGCGCGCGTGCGCGCGGAGGACCGGCGCTCGGCGGGCGGGGGCGCGGGCGTCTCGCCGCGCGCGGCGGCGAGCAGCTCGGCGATGCCGCGCTCGATCCCTGCGCAGAGCAGGGCCAGGTCGGGCGCGGCGTCGCCGTCGCCGGTGACGCCGAAGCCGAGCGTGCCGTCGTAGGAGTAGATGGCGACGCCGACGCGGACGTGACCCCCGAGCGGCACGTACGGGAAGGCCTCCAGCATGCGTCGCCCCGCGAGGTAGAGCGTGTGCTGCGGGCCGGGGACGTTCGTCGTGACCGTGTTGACCGTGCGCTGCGGCGTGCGGGTGGCGATGCGCGCGCCGAGCGCCAGCAGCATCTCCGGCGCGAACCCGCCGAGCCCCGTGAGCGCCTGGCCGGCGACCGCCTGGTGGGTGTCCTTCAGGTGGCGCAGCTGCGCGTGGATCGCGGCCAGGCGCGCGGGCCCGTCCGCCAGCCCGACCGGCAGGTCGGCGAACATGGCCGACACCTGGTTGTCGTAGACCCCGGACTCGTGGCGCGAACGCACGGAGACCGGGACGAGCGTGCGCACGACGCGGTCGACGGGCTCGCCCGCGTCGAGCAGCAGTTCGCGGAAGCCGCCGGTGATCGCCGCGAGGACGACGTCGTTGACCGTCCCGCCGAGCGCCGCGCGGATCTCCTTGACCTCCTCCAGGCGCGCCGTCGCCCAGTGCCAGCGCCGGTGCGGGCCGATCGGGCCGTTCAGCAGCGTCGGCGCCGGCGCGCGCGCGAGCCCGGCGTACGCCGCCAGGCCCTGCGCGGTCTGCGCGGCGTGGGTGAGCACCTCCTGCGGCGCCCGCAGCGCCCGGGCTGCCGACTCGAGCTCGCGCAGCGGGAAGCGCGCGCGCTCGGCGAGCGCGTCGAGGACGAGGCGCGCGTCGCTCGGCTCCGGCGTCGCCGTCCACGGCTGCGGCTCGATCGGCTCGGGCCGGCGCTCGCGGTCCATGAGGTTCGTGATGAGGCTCGATCCCGCGACGCCGTCGACCATCGCGTGGTGCAGCTTGGAGAGGACGGCCCAGCGCCCGCCCGACAGTCCCTCGACGATCCAGACCTCCCACAGCGGCCGCGAGCGGTCGAGCTGGTGGGACATCAGGCGCCCCACGAGCCGGCGCAGCTCCGCATCGCCGCCCGGCGTGGGCAGTGCGGTGCGACGCACGTGGTAGTCCAGGCGGAAGTGCTGGTCGTCGACCCAGACGGGCCGGCCGGCCTCCAGCGGGACCGAGCGGATCCTGCAGCGGTAGCGCGGCGCGAGGTGGAGCTTGCGCTCGATCGCCGCCAGCAGCTCGTCCTGGGCGGGGGCGGGACCCTCGAACAGGCCCACCGACCCGATGTGCATGTGGCTGACGTCGTCCTCGACGTGGAGGAACGTGACGTCGAGCGGGCTCAGGCGTTCCGGCATGAGCGCACGCTATGCGGCCCGCGTGCCGCGGGCATCAGGGGGAACTGCTGATCAGCGGGCGGGGCGGCGCGGCGGCTTGGGCGGCCGGGCGGCGCGCTGCTCCTCGGAGCGCTTGCGCTCCTCGGCCGTCATCTTGCGGACGACGAGGGAGCCGTCGTTGACCTGCTCGGCGATCGCCGCGAGGCGCAGCTCACGCTTCTCGAGCGCTCGAGCCGCCTGCGGGGAGAGCCGCTTCGGGGGAGGAGTGGCCATGACCTACAGGGTAGGGCTCGCGCCGGTCCCTCCCCGCCTCACGGCTCGGGTACGGCGCGATACAGCGCGTGCAGCACCTCGGTGCTGGCGGCCGGGGAGAGCGCGCGCGAGACCTCGGCGAAGGCGCCGACGCGCGGCCCGACCAGCTCGGCGCGCGTCCGCAGCGCGCCGCAGATCATCTCGCCTGCGGCCTCGGGGGTCAGTGCGGGCATCGCGTCGTAGAGCTTCGTCGGCTCGCTCATCGCGGTGCGCACGAGCGGCATGTGGACCGTCGTGAAGCGCACGTCGTCGCCGAGGCACTCCGCCGAGGCGACGCGCGTGAACGCCTCGAGCGCCGCCTTCGACGCGAGGTAGGCGGAGAAGCGCGGCGTGCTGGTCTGCACCCCGAGGGTGCTGACGTTCACGACGTGGCCGCGGCGCCGCGCGCGCATGCCCGGGAGCACGGCGAGCGTCAGGCGGACGGGTGCGAAGTAGTTCAGGCGCATCGTGCGCTCGTAGTCGTGGAAGCGCTCATAGCTCTGGGCGATCGAGCGGCGGATCGAGCGCGCCGCGTTGTTGACCAGTACGTCGATCTCGAGCCCGTCGGTCGCGAGCTGCGCGGTGAGGGCGTCGATCGCCCACATGTCGGACAGGTCGGTGGGGTACGCGCGCGCGCTGCCGCCCGCCGCCTCGATCTCGCCGACGAGCGCGGCGAGGTCGCCGGCGCCGCGCGCGACCACCAGGGTCGTCGCGCCGGCCGCGGCGACCTGCGCCGCCGCGGCGCGGCCGATCCCGTACGAGGCGCCGGTGACGAGCACGACCCGCCCGCCGACGGCCGACTCGAGCGAGCGGCTCGGCAGCAGCGGCGCCGCCGTCGCGTGCGCGACCCGCCCGAGCGCGCGGGCGACCTGGCCGGGCGAGGCGAGCGGGCCGAGGGCCCGCGCGCCGTCGACCGCGCGCCGCACGGGCCCGGGGATCGGGAGGTCGCCTGCGTCCATGGCGGTGATGCTCGGCGTCGCCGGCTCGCCCGGCGTGTCGCTACGCGCGCTTGGCCGCCGGCTTGCGTGCTGCCGGCTTCCTGGCCGCGGGCTTGGCGGTCGCCTTCTTCGCCGCGGGCTTGGCAGCAGCCTTCGCCGCAGCGGGCTTCTTCGCCGCCGGCTTCCTGGCAGCGGGCTTCGCCGCAGCCGGCTTCGTCGTCGCGGCCTTGCGGATGTCCGCGCGGACGGCACGGTCGAGCTTGGCCGCGTCGCGGCGCAGGTTGGTGACGAGGCGCTCCACGTCACGCGCGAGGTTGGTCCCCAGCTGCGAACGGCCGAGGTCGGCGCGGATGGCCTTCGCTGCTGCCTGGGCGCGCGCGATCGCGTCGTTGAGCGCGTCGAGCGCCTTCGTCACCTCGGCGCCGCGAGGCGCGGCGGGGCGTCGTGCGGGGGTCTTCGGGGCGGGTGCCATGTGATTCGTCCTCCCTGGTGGGGTTCCTGTCCGTGTGAACCTACGCCTCTGGCGCCATTCGGTGCATTGGGGGAAACCCGCGAGCTTGTCTCGCGGGAGCTACCGTGCGCGTGATGCCCGCCGTGATCGAGGCCGCCGCGTTGACCAAGCGCTTCGGCGCCACCACCGCCGTCGACGGGCTGGACCTCGAGATCCCGCGCGGCGAGGTGTTCGGTTTCCTGGGCCCGAACGGCGCCGGGAAGACGACGACGATCCGCCTGCTCCTCGGCCTGATCCGCCCGACCGGTGGCGTCGCGCGCATCGACGGGAACGACTCCTGGACCTCGCCGGTGCAGACGCACCGCAAGGTCGCGGTCGTCACCGCCGACCCGGCGCTGTGGCCGCAGCTGACCGCGCGCGAGACGTTCGACCTGCTCGGCAACCTGCACGGCGGCCACGATGGGGCCTACCGCGACGAGCTGGTCGAGCGCTTCGACCTCGACGTCGACAAGCGGATCCGCGCGTTCTCGACGGGCAACCGGCAGAAGGTCGCGCTCATCGCGGCGTTCATGACGCGGGCCGACGTGCTGATCTTCGACGAGCCGACGAGCGGCCTGGACCCGCTGCGCAAGGTCGTCTTCCGCGAGTGCCTCGCCGAGGCCAAGGAGCGCGGCCAGACGGTGTTCCTCTCCTCGCACCTGCTGATCGAGGTCGAGGCGAGCGCCGATCGCGTCGGCCTGCTGCGGCGCGGGCGCCTGGTCGAGGAGGGGACGTTCGAGGAGCTGCGCCACCTGAGCGCGGTGCGCATCGAGGCGACGTTCCCGGGCGCGCCCCCGGACCTCTCCGGCGTCGAGGGCGTCGAGGGCGTGCACGTCGACGGCAGCCACCTGAGCTTCCACGTGCACGGTCCGATCGCGCCGGTGCTCGACGCGATCACGCCCGCCAGGCCGATCCACCTGACCAGCCACGAGCCCTCGCTCGAGGACCTGTTCCTCGCCCGTTATGGCGACGGCGACTGAGGCTCCACGCACCGACGCGCTGGTCGGGCGGCTCGCCTTCCGCGGCACCTCGCGCGGTGCGCTGATCTGGGGCGTCGTCTTCGCGCTGACGATCGCCTCGTCGGTGTTCGCCTACCGCTCCACGTACGGCACCCCGGCCGAGCGCGCGCAGCTGCTGCGCGGCCTGGCGGCCAACGGCGGGATCCAGGCGCTGTTCGGCCCGACGCGCCAGATCGACACCGTGGGCGGGTTCCTCGCCTGGCGGACGCTCGGATTCATGCCGCTGATCGCGGGCATCTGGGGCCTGCTCGTCGCCACGCGGATGCTGCGCGGCGAGGAGGACCGCGGCCGCTGGGAGACGCTGCTGTTCGCCCCGATCGACCGCGGTCGCGCGACGCTCGCCACGCTCGCCGCCGTCGGTGCGGGCGTCGGCGTGATCTTCGCCTGCAGCTTCGCCGCGATCCTGCTCTGCGCGACGCTCAGCGGTGACGTGTCGGTCGCGGGTGCGCTCTGGCTCGCGCTCGCCGTCTCGATCGCGGGGGCCGCGTTCGCGGTCGTCGGTGCGGTGACGTCGCAGATCGCGGCGAACCGCCGCGAGGCCGCCGCGCTCGCCGCCGCGGTGTTCGCCGCGGCGTTCCTCGTGCGCGTCGCCGCCGACGGGTCGCAGAGCCTGTCCTGGCTGCGCTGGCTGACCCCGCTGGGCTGGATCGAGGAGATGCGACCGCTGACGGGTGCGCGCCCGCTCGCGCTGCTGCCGATGCTCGCCTGGATCGTCGGGCTGACGCTCCTCAGCGTGCGGATCGCGGGCCGGCGCGACCTCGGGGCTTCGCTGCTGGCTCGCAGCGACGACCGCGCGCCGCGTGACCTCGGGCTCGGCTCGGCGCTGGGCCTGTCGCTGCGCGAGTCGCTCGGCGGCCTCGTCGGCTGGGCCGCGGGGCTGGCGCTGACGGCGTTCGTCTTCGGGTTCGTGTCCAAGGCGGTCGCGGACCTCGCGCGCCATTCCGCCGGCGTCGCCGCCCACGTGAAGAGCACCGTGGGGTCGAACATCGACATCGCCAGCGCGGAGGGGTATCTGGCCCTCGTCTTCGTGTTCCTGGCGGTGGCGCTGAGCATCTATGCGGTGACGCATGCCACGGCGGCGCGCGAGGAGGAGGCCACCGGCCGGCTCGACACGCTGCTCGGGACGCCGGTCGGCCGGCGCTCCTGGCTCGGCGGCCGGGTGGTCGTCGCCGCGCTGTGCAGCGTGCTCGTGGCGCTCGCCATGGCCCTCGCCGCGTGGGCCGGGGCGGCGGTCAAGGGCGCGAGCGTGAGCCTGCCGGACATGCTCGAGGCCTCCGCGAACACGCTCCCGGTCGTCGCGCTGTTCCTCGGCGTGGCGGTGCTCGGCTATGCGTTCGTGCCGCGCCACACCGGCGCGATCGCCTTCGGTGCCGTCGGCGGGGCGTACCTCTGGGAGCAGACCGGGGCGATCGTCAAGGCGCCGGGGTGGGTGCTCGCGATCTCGCCGTTCCACTGGCTCGCGCTGGTGCCGAGCGAGCCGTTCGACCGCACCGCGTCGGCGATCATGCTCGCGCTGGGGGTGGCCGCGGCGCTCGCCGGCGTCGAGGCGTTCCGCCGGCGCGACCTCGTCGGCGCCTAGTCAGCCCTTCGCGCGCTTCTCCAGCTCGCGCCCGAAGGCGTGCTCGATCGCCTGCGTCATGCGCTGCTGGAAGACGGCGAGGAACGTCTCGGTGACGAGCGGGCGCAGCTGCTCGAGCCTCTCCTGGACCTCGGGCCAGTCGGCCTCCGGCCGGCCGGCCTCGTCGAACGGCTTCCAGATCTGTTCGACGAACAGCTTCACGAACGTGCGGCTCGTGCTGTCGGCGTTCTTCGTCACGCGCTCGACGATGTCCAGCGCCCGGTCGATCGGGACGCCGAGCGCGAGCACCGCCTCGCCGGCGCGCAGCACGGTGGGGCTCGGGATCTCGTAGCGGTCCTCGCCGAGCGGGACGACCAGCCCCAGGCGCTCGGCGCGTGCGAGCGTTCGGCGCCCCCGATCGGTGCCGAAGCGCTCGCCGAGCTCGGCGAGATCGACCACCTCGCGCGGCTCGGTCTCGAACGGGGCGAGCAGGGTGCGGGCGAAGCCGAGGATGTCCTCGGCCTCGGCGGAGCCGTCCCCGCGCTCGAGCAGGTGCTTGATCGCGGCGAGGTTGTAGCCGTTGCCCTGGAGCTCCTGGATGAGGCGCAGCCGCGCGACGTGCTCGGGGCCGTAGTAGCCCGTGCGCGCGCGGACCTCGGGCGCGGGCAGCAGTCCGCGCGACTGGTGGGCGCGGATGTTGCGCACGGTCATCCCGGTCTCGCGAGCGAGCTCGTCGATCGTCATGTCGCTGGCCGATATCGCGGTCTTTGCGGGCACGGCGCGGATCCTACGCTGTTTCATGTGACGCCGATCGGTGTACCATCTGTCAATGACGACGAACGAGACGTCACCCGCGGGCGACCCGCTGGGCGAGCCGCGCAGCATCCGGTTGCACGGGCACGCGGTGCACTACCGCATCCTCGGCGAGGGTCCCGCGCTGGTTCTGCTGCACGGCATCACGTCGGACTCCGAGACGTGGCGCGAGGTGCTCCCCGGGCTGGCCGAGCGGCACACCGTGATCGCGCCCGACCTGCTCGGGCACGGCATGTCCGCGAAGCCGCAGGGCGACTACTCGCTCGGCGCGTTCGCCAGCGGCGTGCGTGACCTGCTGGTCGCGCTCGGCATCGAGCGCGCCACCGTCATCGGGCACTCGCTCGGGGGCGGCGTCGCGATGCAGCTCTCCTACCAGTTCCCCGAGCGCGTCGAGCGCCTCGTGCTCGTCTCCAGCGGCGGCCTGGGGCGTGAGGTCCACCCGATGCTCCGCGCGGCCACGCTGCCGGGATCGGACTGGGTCCTGCCGGTGCTCGGCCGCGCCGGGCTGCTCGGCGCCGGCGCAAGCGCGGCGCGCGCACTGGGCCGCATCGGCCTGCGGCCGAACGCCGACGTGAGCGGTATCGCCGCGGGCTTCGCGACGCTCGCCGACGAGGAGTCGCGCCGGGCCTTCCTGCACACCGCCCGCTCGATCATGGACCCGGGCGGCCAGCGCGTCGACGCGAGCGACCGGCTCTACCTCGCGGCGGGGATGCCGACGCTGATCCTCTGGGGCGAGCGCGACCCGATGATCCCGGTCGCCCACGCGCGCGCCGCGCACGCGCTGATGCCGCACAGCCGGCTCGAGATCTTCCCGACCGCAGGCCATTTCCCCTTCCGCGACGACCCGGCGCGCTTCGTCGCAGTGCTGAACGACTTCATCGCGACGACGGCACCCTCGGAGAGCGACGAGGCGGGCTTCCGCGAGCTGCTGCTGGCCGACGAGGAGCGTGCCGCCTGATGCGGCCCGCGCACCTCATCGAGCACCTGCGCGAGCAGCCGCGGCTGCGCGGCGTCACGCATGCCTACGCGGTCTGGGCCGCGATCGCGGTCGCCATCGTGCTCGTGCTCGTCGCGCCGGACGGGCTCGCGCGCGCGGCGGCGATGATCTACGGCGCCGGGCTCTGCGCCCTGTTCGCCTGCAGCGGCCTCTACCACCGCTGGCGCGGGAGCCCGCGCTGGCGCCCGCTGCTGCGGCGCATCGACCACAGCACCATCTTCCTCTTCATCGCCGCGAGCTACACGCCGGTCGCGCTGCTCGTGCTCCACGGGACGACGCAGGTCGTCGCGCTCGCCGGTGTGTGGGTCGGCGCGCTGCTCGGCGTGACACTCTCGGTGCTGTGGATCGACGCGCCCCGCTGGCTGAACGCGGCGACCTACCTCGCGCTCGGCTGGGTGGCGCTGCTGGCGCTGCCGCAGCTCGTTGCGGGGCTGCCGCTCTGGCCGCTGCTGCTGCTCGGCGCCGGCGGGCTGCTCTACTCGCTGGGCGCTGTCGTCTACGCGACGCAGCGCCCGGACCCGTGGCCGAAGGTCTTCGGCTATCACGAGGTCTTCCACGTCTTCGTCATCCTGGCCGCCACCGCCCACGTCGTCGCGATGGTCGGCTGGGTCCTGCCCTCGGCCGGCTGAGCGCGCCGCTTGTGCCGGCGGGCCGCCGGGCGTAGGGTCGCCCGGATGAGGCGAACGCTGCGCGTCGTGCTGGTCTGCACCGCACTCGCCTCGACGCTCGCACCCGCCGCCGCGGGCGCGAAGACGATCGTCACCCACTCCCCCGATTCGCTCGCGCCGGCGGGCGCGCCGGCGCACTGGCTGCCGCCCGAGGCCTGGGTCTACAACCACTGGGTCCCCTACGACGAGGGCCGGCTCTACGCCCTGCTGCACATCGACCGTGCCCAGCTCTGGCAGCAACTGCGAGACGACCACCGGACGCTCGCCCAGCTGGCGGCCCGTCATGGCTGGACGAGCCCGGCGCGGCTCGCGGCCGCCCTCGTCGCGCCACGCGCGCACGCGGTCGGGGCGGCGCGGCTCGCGCAGCTGCGGGCGCGCGCGCTGCGGACGATCACCCAGGGCCATCTCGCCCAGCACCTCTTCTTCCACTCGCTGCACCAGTTCGCCATCCCGAGCGCGGCGCCGGACATCTTCGGCGTCACCGACGCGCGCTTCCGCGAGCTGCGCCGGGCGGAGCTCAGCCCGCTGGCGATCGGCCGGCTGCACGACCGCTCTCCGGGTGAGGTCCAGGCGGGGGCGGTCGCGGTGCTGCGCGAGCGGATCGCCGCCGGCGTGGGCGGCGGGGCGATGACCGCGCGGCAGGCGCGCCTGCTGCTGCGCCGGCAGCTGAGCCAGCTTCCACGCTGGCTGGATCAGGAGCGCTACAACGGGCCGCCGCTGACCCACCGCGGCGCGCTCGTGCAGCTGCCGCAGGACTACGCGTCGAATCCCGCGATCTCGGCCGACGGCCGCTTCGTCGCCTACGAGGCCTACCGGCAGAAGCTGAAGCTCGCGGTGCGTCTCGGCGAGATCGCGATCCTGCGCGCCGACCTGTCGAGCGGCACGAGCGACCTCATCAGCGGCGTCCTGCCGCCGGGGCCCACGGGGGCGCAGCCGTCCTCGGACTACAACCCGTCGATCTCCGCCGGCGGCGGGCGGGTGACGTACGAGTCCTCGGCGGGCAACCAGAACTTCGCCAAGCGCTACGGGCGGATCGGTGTGCTGCTGTGCGACCTCGGCGGGGCGGCCCCGCACACGAGCGAGATCCAGGGCTCGCCGGCCGGTCCGGCGCTGGCCGACTCGAAGTCGGCCTACAACCCCGTCGTCTCGGCGGACGGCGCGTCCGTGGCGTATGAGGCCGTGCGCGACGGGCGCACCGTCGTGCGGGTTGCGGGGCCGGGCGGCGTGCGGACGGCGATCGCCGGGCACGTGGCCGGGTCGTCGCCATACGCCGATCCGTATGAGCCGGGGCTCTCCGCCGACGGCGCCCGCGTCGTCGTGACCATGACGCGCGGCCGGCTCAGCGACCCGGGCAGCGGGACGTCGGCCGTCGAGGTGCGCGACCTCGCGCGGGGCCGCACGCTGCTCGCCAGCCGCGCCGACGGCGCCACGGGAGCGCCCGCCGGCGGGTTCTCGGCGGACGGCGCGATCTCCCCCGACGGCCGCTGGGTCGCCTTCACCTCGAACGCGCGCAATCTCGGCGCGGGCCCGGGCCTCGGGCTCTTCCTGCGCGACCTGGACGGCGGGCGGACCGTCCACATCCCCGCGCCGGACGGCACGCCGCTGGATCCGGTCGTGTCCGAAGGCGGGGTCGTCGTCGCGTTCACCGTCGCCCGCGGGCGCGGCGCGCGCGTCTACGCCTGGCATGCGGCCGACGGCCGGATCGAGCTCGTGAGCCGCGCAGGCCCCGAGGGCGCCGCGGGCAACGGCAGCTCCGAGGATCCGTCGATCTCCGCGGACGGCACGCGCGTCGCGTTCGCCTCCACGGCGACGAACCTCGTCCCGGGCGCGACGAGCGGCGTGCGCGGGATCTTCGTCCGCGACCGCGCGGCGCGGACGACGCGGCTGGTCAGCGACCCGGCGCGCGCCTACGTGGTGACGCCGTGAGGCGCCGGGCGCTTCTCGCCGCGGCCGGTGGCCTGGCGGCCACGCTGCTGGCCACCCCGGCCGCGGCCACGCCGGCGGGCAGCGGGGCGAACGTCTTCATCGTCGACAACGCCTTCGTACGCGACGTCCAGCGCCCGGTGGTCCGGATCTCGGCGGGGGCCACCGTGACCTGGCACTGGCGTTCGCGCCAGTCGCACAGCGTGCTGGCGCGCTCCGGGCCCGCCCGGTTCGCGGCGCCCACACGCAACCACGGGAGCTTCACGCACCGGTTCACCCGCGCCGGCACCTACCGGATCGTCTGCGCGCTGCACGCGCCCGGCATGAAGATGACCGTCGTCGTGGCACGCTGAACGCCCCCGGCGGCGGTAGCGTCTGTGCATGCTCGTCATCGACCGCGACGAGGACTGGCTCGCGATCGGGCAGCCGGCGCACGCGTGGCTGTCCGGCCGGATCGCCCGCGTGTGGGGCAACGAGCGCTTCGCGGCGCCCGATCCGTTCGAGGACGTGTGCCTGGGCATCGAGCAGCACGACGTCGCCTGGATCGACTGGGACGTGCGCCCGCCGCTGTTCGCGCCGGCGCGCCGGGCGGCCGCCTTCTACGAGGCGCCGTTCGAGCGGCGCCTCGCGCTCTGGGAGCAGGCACCTCAGCGGCTGCTCGCGACGAGCGCGTACGCGGCGCTGCTCGTCTCGCTGCACGGGCGCAACATCCACACGCGGTTCGGGAATCCGGACGACCTTCCCGAGCCGGCCGCGACGCAGGTGCGCGCCTACCTCGCCGGCCAGGAGGCCGTGCAGGACGGGCTGATCGGCGCCCTGGGCATCACCCGCGCCGAGGCCGAGCGCGGCGGCGACCTGCTGTTCTGCCTCGATGCGGTGTCGCTGAGCATCTGCCACGGCTGGCTGGCGCGCGACCTCCCGGAGGTCGACGGCGTCGCCATCCGGATGGAGCCCGTTGATGACCGCACCTACACGCTCGACCCGTGGCCGCTCGGCGTGTCCGAGATCGAGCTGGGCCTTCACGGGCGGCGCCTCACCGAGCGCTTCGACGACGAGGAAGCGCTCCACCGCGCGCTCGACGCGGCGCCGTGGGAGCCGCTGCGCTGGACGCTGCGGCCTGCCTAGGCTGCGTCGCCGACGAACGCCCGCAGCGCCTCCCTGCCGCCGCCGACGACCGGGGCGCCATGGGCGAGCAGCAGGTGGTCGAAGTCGAGGCCGAGCAGGCGCCGGTAGGCGGCGCGCAGGCCGTCCTTTGTCGCCTCGGGCTCGTCCATCAGGAAGTCCGGGACGAAGGCGAGCCCCTCCGTGCCCGGCCACCGGACGACGCCGTCGGCGCACGCCAGCGCGCGGTGGGCGGGGATGTGCAGCGCCGTCTCGTCCGGGCAGATCGCGTCGACCTCGTGGACGACGATCCCGCCGGGCAGCTCGTCGCCGAAGTCGAACGGGGCGACGGGACCGCGGCCCTCGAGCTCGTGCAGCCCGTTGCGGATGCAGTGCACCGTGCAGCCGAAGGCCTCGCGCAGGCGCCACGCGTCGCGGTCGTGGTGGCGGTTGCTGAGCACGACGTGGTCGGGCACGCCGTGGGCCTCGAACCACGCCAGGCCCTCGGCCGGGATCTTCGCGTCGATCGCGACGCGCTCCGTCTCCAGGTAGTACGAGCTGACGTCGGAGTGGATGTGCTCGTGGCGCGCGGTCCAGTGCCACAGGCCGGGGGCGATCTCCTGCATGCTGCGACCCTAACGCAGGGGCCTCAGCAGGCCCGCGGCCTGGTGAGGCCGAGTGGGACGCAGAGGCGCTGCGCGCGCGGCGTGCCCGTGCGGCCGACGGCCCAGCGCGTCACGGCGCCGTCGGTCACCGGTGCGGTGATCGCCACGCTCAGCGTCTGTCCGCTGCGCAGGCGCGAGCGCCGCGCGCCGAGCGCGGCGCGCAGGTCGGCGCTGGAACCGCTGGGCGTCAGCGTCGTGGCGCCTGACGCGCAGCCCTTGCCGGTGCAGCTGATCCGGACGGTCGCCTTCGCCGGCAGGTGCGTCGCGCGCAGCGTGCGCAGCGTCGCCACGCCGGCGCCGCGCCGCCACGTGGCGGAGACGTGCGCGGAGCTCGGGGGGGCGAGCTGGTGCAGGCCCCACGGCGGGTTGGCGTTGACGACCCGCCCCGGCCTGCAGGTCGCGACGAAGCTCGCGAAGCGCGCGTTCGGGGCGCTCGCGCGGATCGTGTAGACGCCGGTCGGCACGCCGGTCCAGACGACGCCGCCGTCCTTGGAGGAGCGCTTCTGCGAGCCGTCGGGGATCACCGAGGCGTTGAAGTAGACGGGCGTGCCGGCGTTCGGCGTGGTCGTCGCGGTCGCCCCGGCGACGCCGTGCGCACCGTAGGCGATGAAGCCGGCGAAGTCGAGCGCGCGGACGTTCACGGTGCTGAACGTCGAGACGATCGCGCACTGCTGCGGGTCGCCGGCGGCGTCGAGCGGCACGGAGAGCAGGGACGCGAGGGCCCTGTAGATGTCGACCGTCGGCGTCTGGAAGTTGACGTTCGCGAGGTTCTCGCCGTCGGTCGTGAAGGTCTGCAGGTACACCGTGCGGTAGCCGGGGTCGACGATGTACGGCGTGACCTTCGCGCGATCGGGCACGGCCAGGTCGTAGGTGCCGTCCTGGGCGACCGTGGCGCTGAGCTTCGGGTACTCGGCGACCCTGATCGTCGCGCCCGAGAGCAGCACCTTGACGTTGTTGAACTCGTAGGCGGTGCCGCGCAGGTGGACCGTGGCGGCCGCGCCGGCGGCCTGCGGGATCGCCAGGGCGACGGCCGCGAGGGCGAGCGGCGGCAGGAGGCGTCGGCGGAGATCGGGCTGGACCATGACCGGTGATGGTGACAGAGCATGCGCCTGCGCCCACCCGGTCCGGCACGGGCCTGTCGTCCGCGATCCACCGCAGCCCCGCTCGCAGTCCATACGGATGGCCGCCGCTGCGTGGCCCATGATCATCGGGTGATGGCCACGCCCGTCACCGCACGCCCGCGGACGCGCGCGCCCCGGTCCGCGTCCCCGCGCACCGGCGCGCCGAGCTCGCTGAGGACGCTCGCTGCACGCTTCGACCCGGAGATCTTCTCGGTCGGCGGCGGCCGGGCGCGCGTGCGCCTGACGGGGACCGGGATCGGCACATGGGACGTCGTGCTCCACGCCGGCAGCGCGCAGCTGGAGCCCGCGGACGTCGACCGCCGTGCCGATGCGCTGATCGAGGCCGACGGGGCGACCTGGGCGCTGATCGCCCGCGACCTGGGCAGTGGCATGGAGGCGTTCCGGGCCGGCCGCCTGGCCGTCCGGCACGACCTGCACCTGGGCATCGGATTCCTCGCCGCGACGGCGGGGCGCGCCGAGGCCGAGGCGCTGCGGTTCGTCGACGTCCCGACGACGATCGGAACGATCTCGACGATGCAGGCCGGGGCGGGGCCGCCCGTCGTGCTGCTCCATGGGCTCGGGGCGACGAAGGTCTCCTTCCTGCCGACCGTCGGGGCGCTGGCCGAGCGCCACCGCGTGATCGCGATCGACCTGCCGGGCTTCGGCGACTCCGTCAAGCCGCTCGCGGCGTCGTACGACGCCGCGTTCTTCGCGCGCAGCGTCGTCGGCGTGCTCGACAGCCTCGGGCTCGATCGCGCGTCGCTGATCGGCAACAGCATGGGCGGACGGGTGGCGCTCGAGGCGGGGCTCGCCCACCGGGAGCGCGTCGACCGCCTCGTGCTGCTCGCGCCCGCGGTCGCCTGGCTGCGCCAGCGCTGGCTCACGCCCGTGATGCGGCTCCTGCGCCCCGAGCTCGGGCTGCTGCAGCTCGCACCGCGCCCGATCGTCGAGCCGCTCGTGCGGCGGGCCATCCCGGGCGCCGAGCACGGCTGGACGGCGGCCGGCGTCGACGAGTTCCTGCGCTCCTACCTCGAGCCCCGCGGCCGCGCGGCGTTCTACGCGGCGGCGCGCAACATCTACCTCGACGAGCCGCACGGTCCGGACGGGTTCTGGACCCGGCTCGCGGGTCTCGAGCCGCCCAGCCTCTTCGTGTGGGGCCGACAGGACCAGCTCGTGCCGGCGGCGTTCGCCCGCCATGTCCGCGCCACGCTGCCCGCGGCGCGGCAGCTGGAGCTCGACTGCGGCCATGTCCCGCAGCTCGAGCGCCCGACGGTCGTGCACGACGCGATCGCGCGCTTCCTGAGCTGAGGGTCCCGGACGGCTACTGCGCAGCGGGCGGTGGCGTTCGGCCCGACGCGTCGCGCTCGCGTGCGATGAAGGACCCCAGCTCCTCGATCGTGCTCATGAGGGGTGACGGGAAGACGATCGTCGAGTTCTTGTCGACGGAGATGTCGAGCAGCGTCTGCAGCGTGCGCAGCTGCAGCGCGAGCGGGTGGGCCATCATGATGTCCGACGCGTTGGCGAGCTCGCCCGCCGCGAGCGCCTCGCCCTCGGCGGCGATGATCTTGGCGCGCTTCTCGCGCTCGGCCTCGGCCTCCTTGGCCATCGCGCGCTTCATGGTCTCGGGGAGCTGGATGTCCTTGAGCTCGACGAGCGTCACCTCGACGCCCCAGTCCTCGGTCTGCACGTCCAGGATCTCGCGGATGTGCCGGTTGATCTTGTCGGTCGCCGCGAGCGCGTCGTCCAGCGTGTGCTGGCCGACGACGGAGCGCAGGGTGGTCTGGGCGATCTGGTTGATCGCCACGGCCACGTCCTCGATCGCGATCACCGAACGGATCGGATCCTTGACCCTGTAGTAGGCGACCGCAGCGATGTCGACGCTGACGTTGTCGCGCGTGATGATCCCCTGGGACTGGATCGGCATCGTCACGATGCGCAGCGACACGATCCGCAGGCGGTCGACGAGCGGGATGATGAGGACCAGCCCGGGGCCACGCGGCCCGTCCTTGAGCTTGCCGAGGCGAAACTGCACGCCGCGCTCGTACTGCTTGACGATGTGGATCGCGGCGATGAGCAGGACCAGCGCGGCGATCAGGATCACGACGATGATGACGACGGCGGCGGTGCTCATGCGGGCCTTCCCACGAGTCGGGAGTCGTTGACGACGAGCCTAGTGCGCCGCACGCCGGCGACAACGGGGCGCGCCCGCGAAGGACTGCGGGAAACCCGCTGCCCGCGCGGCGACCGCGGGGGTACGGTCTAGGGGTGCGCCCGTACATCGCAGCGCTGCTCGGCGCCCTGGTGCTGCTGCTCGCGCCCGCGGCGGCGGCGCCCGCACAGGCGCGAACCCCGGTCCAGCTCGGCGCGGCGATCAACGACGACGGGTTCCAGGCGCCCGACCCGCGCTACCGCGCGACGCTCGCGCGCTACGACGCCGTGGTCGCCGAGAGCGCGTTCAAGATCGCCGAGACCGAGCCCCAGCCGGGCGTCTTCACGTTCGGGCTGCAGGACCAGATGGTGAGCTGGGCCCTGGGCGCGGGCCAGCAGGTCCACGGCCACACGCTCCTGTGGTGCCGCGACGCCTGGCTGCCATCCTGGCTGCTGGACCGCGCGTGGACCGCCGACGAGCTCACATCGGTCCTTGACGACTACATCACGACGGTCATGCGGCACTTCGGCACGGCGGTCGGTTCGTGGGACGTCGTCAACGAGGCGTTCAACGACGACGGCACGCCGTACGACTGCCTGTGGTCGCGCGTGCTGGGCCCGGGGTGGGTCGAGCACGCGTTCCGGGTCGCCCATGCCGCGGTCCCGTCGGCGCAGCTCTTCTACGACGAGTACCGCGCCGACTGGGTCAACACGAAGTTCACCGCGATGGAGGCCATGGCGCGCGACTTCCTCGCCCGCGGCGTCCCGCTCGACGGCATCGGCCTGCAGATGCACCTCTACGGGCGCGCGCCGCCGCAGTACCGCATCGAGGAGGCGATGGCGCGGGTCGCCGCGCTGGGGCTGCAGGTCCAGATCACCGAGCTCGACGACTCCACCTCGTCGCTCCCCGGGACGACGGCGCAGAAGCTCGACCAGCAGGCGCAGGCCTACCAGACGGTCGCCGCCGCCTGCCAGGCCCAGCCGGCCTGCGGGCGCCTCACGACGTGGGGCTTCACCGACGCCTACTACCGCGGCGCGGGCGCGATGGCGCTGCCCTTCGACACGGAGTACCAGCCCAAGCCGGCCTGGTTCGCGCTGCAGCGCGTGCTGCGCACGCCGGTTCCGGCGCCGGGAAACCGCGCGCCCGGCGCGCCCGATGCGCCGTCGGCGAGCGCCGCCGTGAGCCGCGGGCAGTTCACCGTCAGCTGGCCGGCGGCCGTGGACCCCGACGGCGACGCGCTGACCTACGCACTGCAGCATCGCGACGCGAACGACGGCGACTGGTCGACGATCGCCAGCGGCATCCGCGGGCTGTCGTACGCGTTCAGCTCGACCTGGCCGGAGCCGCAGGGCACGTGGACCTACCGCGTCGTGGGGTCCGACGCCGCGACCGACGGACCGCCCTCGGCCGCGTCGGCGCCGGCGGTCGTCGACCGCACCGCGCCGTTGGCGCCGCTCGTCACGGCCGACCGCGCGGCGGACGCGCTCGGCGGCGACTGGTTCGCGGACGCCGTCACGCTCGGCTTCGCGAGCGCCGGCGACCCGCCGCTCCCGGACGGCAGCCCCGGGTCGGGCGTCGCCCCGGCGTCGCTGCCCGCCGGCGGGTCGTTCGCCACGGCCGGGCCGCACGTGCTCAGCGGGACGGTGAGCGACCTCGCCGGGAACGTCTCGGACCCCGGGACGCGGACGGTGCAGGTCGACGCCGCGGCGCCCGTCGCCACGCTCGGCGCGACCGCCGGCGGGCGGGCGTACGCCCCCGGGACCTGGACGAACCAGCCGGTGACGCTGCATCTCGCCTGCGCCGACGAGGGCTCCGGCGTTGCGAGCGTCGACCCCGACCAGGTCGTCGAGGGCGACGGCGCGGGGCAGCGGCGGACGGCGACCTGCCGCGACCGGGTGGGGCACAGCGCGGTCGCGGCGTTCGGCCCGATCGACGTCGATCGCACCGCGCCGACCGCCCCGGCGCAGACGGTCGCCGCCGTCGCCGGCGAGCCCGTGACGCTCCGTGCCGGGGCGAGTGATCCGCCCGGCGGCTCGGGCCTCGCGCCGGACGGGTTCGCGTGGAGCAGACCGGGGACGCCGGTCAGGCGCGGGCCGAGCGTGCGGTTCACGTTCCCGACGCCCGGGACGCGGTCGCTCCTGCTGCGCTTCCGGGACGTCGCCGGCAACGCGGGCGCCGCCGCCGTCACCGTCGTCGTCGGCCCCGCGCGGAGCACGACGCTGCGCTCCGGCGCGGTCACCGCGACGCTGCCGCGGCGCGTGACCGGCCGCGCGATCATCCTCCGCGTGCGCTCCGACGCGACGCGCACCGTGCGCGTGAGGCTGGAGCGGCGCGGCGCCCGCCGCCCGCTCGCGACGTTGCACGCGACCGTTGCTGCACGCCACGCGCGCACGCTGCGCGTGCGACTGCCCTCCGGTGCGCACGCGGGCACGTACGTCGTGCGCCTCAGCGTGCTGCGCGGCCGGCGTCCGGTCGGGCACGTCGTCAGCGCGAACGTCGTCGTCGGCGGGCTCTAGGCTCGCGCCGGATGAGCGACGGTGCCGGGAGCCTGGAGATCGCGCACGCGGCGGCCGGGCGGCCGATCGCCGACGTCGCCGCCGACGCGGGGCTGCGGCCGCACGAGATCATCCCCTGGGGCCGGGCGAAGGCGAAGGTCGCCGCGGCGGCGGTCCTCGAGCGGACCGCCGGTGGCCCGCAGGGCAGGCTCGTGTGCGTCACGGCGGTGACGCCGACGCGCTTCGGCGAGGGCAAGACGACGACGGCGATCGGGCTGACGCAGGGCCTCGGCGCGATCGGTCGCAGGCCGATCCTCTGCCTGCGCGAGCCCTCGCTCGGCCCGGTCTTCGGCCGCAAGGGCGGCGGCGCGGGGGGCGGCCGCGCACAGCTCGTGCCGATGGAGGACGTCAACCTCCACTTCACCGGCGACATCCACGCGATCGCCGCGGCGAACAACCTGCTCGCCTCGATGCTCGACGCGTCGCTGATCCACGGCAACCCGCTCGGCATCGACCCCGCGTCGATCACCTGGCGGCGCACGCTCGACATGAGCGACCGCGTGCTGCGGCGCATCGAGGTCGGCCGTGACCCGGGCGAGGGCGCGTTCCCGCGGGAGACGGGCTTCGACATCGCCGCGGCCTCGGAGGTGATGGCGATCCTGTCGGTCGCCGCGGACCTGCCGGACCTGCGCCGCCGGCTCGGCGCGATCATCGTCGCCCGGGACGGCACCGGACGGCCGGTGACCGCGGAGGCGCTCCGGGCCGCCGGGGCGATGACGGTGCTGCTGCGCGACGCGCTCGATCCCAACCTGGTCCAGACGCTCGAAGGCCAGCCGTGCCTCGTTCACGCGGGTCCGTTCGCGAACATCGCCCACGGCAACAACTCGGTGCTCGCCGACCGCGTCGCGCTCGGGCTCGCCGAGCACGTCGTCACCGAGGCGGGGTTCGCGGCGGACCTCGGGTTCGAGAAGTTCTCGGACATCGTCTGCCGCACCGCCGGGTTCGCGCCGAGCGCGGCGGTCGTGGTGGCGGGCGTCGCCACGCTGCGCCACCACGGCGGCGGGGACCTGCGCGCCGGCGCGGCGAACCTCGCCCGGCACGTCGCGATCGTGCGCGGCTTCGGCGTCCCCTGCGTCGTGGCGGTCAACCGCCGTGCAGGTGACGCCGACGAGGACCTGCGGCTGCTGTGCGCGCTCGGCCTCGAGGCCGGCGCGCACGCGGCCGTCGTCTGCACCGCGTTCGAGCATGGCGGCGCCGGTGCCGCCGACCTCGCCGCCGCGGTCGTCGAGGCGTGTGAGCAGCCGAGCGCGTTCCGCCCGCTCTACGACGACGCCGCGAGCCTCACGGAGAAGCTCGAGACCGTGGCGCGCCGGGTCTACCGCGCCGCGGGCCTCGACATCGCGCCGGCGGCGGCACAGCGCATCGCCGCGCTGGAGGCCGAGGGGTTCGGCGGGCTGCCGGTCTGCATCGCGAAGACGCCGCTGTCGCTGTCCGCCGACCCGTCGTTGATCGGCGCCCCCGAGGGGTTCACGCTGCCGGTCCGCGACGTGCGCGTCTACGCCGGCGCCGGCTGGGTCGTCGCGCTCTGCGGCGATGTGCAGCTCATGCCCGGCCTGCCGGACGGTCCGGTCGCCGAGCAGATCGACGTCGACGCCTCAGGCGCGACGGTCGGGCTGTTCTAGCGCGCGCAGGCGGTGCCCTGCGAGGTCACGTTGCCCGCGCCGCAGGGGAGGATCGTCGGGCCCCGCCAGCCGGTGCCCGCGGTGACGCCCCTGATCGCCGACGGCGAGAGGCCGTAGAGGCGCACGATCAGCCGGAACCCCGTCGTCGCGGCGGTCGGCTGGGGCGAGGGGAGCCAGTTGCGCTGCTGGGCGGCGTCGGTGGGCGCGTCCGGCTGGATGTAGACGTCGAGCGAGCCGTCGGCGTTGTACCTCAGGCCGCTGCGGTCGTTGACGAGGTAGCGCCCGAGCGGGTTGTCGACGAAGAACCCGTCGCCGTCGTAGAGCGTCATCGACCAGAAGAACCGCACGGGCGGATGCGCGTACTTCGCCGGGAAGTGCGCGACGTAGCGCTTCGTGCCGGTGAGCGCGCCGCGGTCGTGGTCGAGCAGCGCGAGCGGGTACATCGCGACCTCGGGCCGCGGCGCGCCGAGCCCGACCTTGTCGATCATCGCGCGGAACGTGTAGTCGGTGCCGTAGCTGCCGAGCGTGGAGACCGCCCAGCCGCCGTACTTGTCGAAGCCCTCGAAGTACCTGGCGACGAACTTCGACTGCACGTCGCCGGGGCCCTGGGTCACCGCGTCGCGCAGCGCCTGCAGCTGGGGGTCTGTGAGCCCGGCGTCCTTCGTCGGGTGCAGTCCCGGGCCGATGCCGAGCGTGCGCAGCTGCGAGAGGATCGGCCGGTCGGCGGCGGGCGGCGGGAAGCGCACCAGCGCCGCGCCGAGCGCGTCGAAGAACGTCGCCGGGTCCTCGCCGGCGCCCGTGCCCGGGATGTGCGCCTCGTCGATCGTGCGGTCGGCTCTCCGTGGCCGCGGCTGGAGGTAGCCGTAGGGCCGCGCGGCGTTCCAGTGGTCCAGCGGTGTGATCCGGTAGGTCCGCATGACCTTCTGCGTCGCCGCAAGGTCGGCCCTGCCGGCGATGAACGTGCGGCCGATGACCCAGACGCGGTCGTAGGGGCTGCGGATCCGCGTGAGGCCCCTCGGGACGCGCCCCGAGAAGCCCGGGCCGGTGACGAGGTAGTCGCCGTCGGGCAGCGCCCTGTCCGGCGCGCCGATGTTGGCGAAGTTCTCCTCGTAGGGCGACAGCAGCTCGAGCACGTGGAAGCGCCTCGTGGCCTTCGCGGTGTGGATGACCTGCGGCTGCCCGGAGAGGTCGAGCCAGGCCATCGAGTAGAGCGTGTCGGCGTTCGGCGCCACCACCGTGCGGTCCTTGGCGTCGGCGAGCCTGGCGAAGTTGCTGAAGGCGTTCGCCGGCCCGCCGCCGCGGCCGTTGGCGACGTTGACGCTCGTGCTCGTCGCGAAGGTCTTCTGCATGTCGAGCAGCGGCACGCCGTACTCGTAGCCGCGGGTGGCGAGGCTCAGGGCGGCGTCGTACTGCGCCTTCTGCGCCGGGTCGCCCGCGTCGTACGCGGCCCGCGCGCTCCCGGTGCCGGCGGCGAGGACCGCGAGGCCGACGGCGAGGGCCGCGCTCAGGCGGCGGACGCGAGGGGAGGTGGCGGTGCCCATGCGGTCGTTCAGGTTGGCAGGTCGAGGCCGGCGTCGCGCAGGGTGGCCTCGAGGTCCTCGATGCGGTCCTGGCCCCAGAAGAGCTCACCCGCGAAGACGAACACCGGGACGCCCCAGTGGCCGAGGTCGGCGAGCGCGGCGGTGTTCGCATCCACGCGCGCACGCAGCGCCGGATCCTCCAGCGCCGCCGCGCACGCGGCCCACTCCAGGCCCGCGCGCTCGCAGACCGCGCGCAGCCCGTCGTCGCTCGCGACGTCGACCGCCTCGGCCCAGATGCCCCGGCTGGCGGTGAGGACGAACTCGCGCTCGCGCCCCACGTCGATCGCGTGCTCGGACACGAGCAGGCAGCGGATCGCCCCGTCGCCGAGCGGGTCGTGCACCGGGCCGAACGGCATGCCCAGGCGCCGCGCCTCGCGTGCGACGTCGCGCAGCGTGTGCAGGCCCTTCTCGCGCGGCACCGACTGCCCGCGCATCGCCATCGGGATCACGCCGCGGAACGTCAGGTCGACGTCGTAGCGCTCGGGCAGTGCGAAGGCGCGGGGGCCCGCGAGGTACGAGTACGGGCTGCGGAACGAGAAGAAGAAGTCGAGCGGCTGCGTGTTCATGCTCCGGCCGTCCAGCCGAGGTCGTCGAGGCGCTCGGCGATCTGCGCGAGCCGGTCGTGCGCGAAGAACCACTGGCCGTGCACCCACGCGGCGGGCGTGTCGTACGGGCGCCGGCGGCGCATCAGGCGCTCGTTGCGCCGCAGCGCCTGCGGTCCGCCGGTCGCAGGCGGGCGCCCGCCGAGGCACGCGCGCCACAGCAGGCCGTAGTCGGCGCGCTCGACGGGCCCCTCGGACTCCAGCCACAGGCGGTGCTGCGCGGCCACGCAGAAGCGCGTCAGCGCCGGCCCCTGCGGCGCGGCCGCCACCCACTCGGCCAGGAACCCGACGTCCTGCGCGGCGAGCGGCTCGCGGCGGGCGAGCTCGAGCCCGCTGCGCCGGCCGAGCCGCCGGGCGTCGTCGATCGCGTAGCGGCGCTTGAGCTCGACCGCGGGGTCGTCCTCGATGCCGCGCCGGACCACGGGCTTCAGCAGCAGGCGGACGTCGCGGCCGGCCAGGCGCTCCGTCAGGTCGATGACGGCGATCGCGCTGCACGGATCGTCGAAGGCGAAGAACAGCTCGACGCGCCCGCGCCGCCCCAGCCGCCGGCGCGTCGCCGCGCCCAGGCGGGCGGGCCACGTGACGCGCGAGAGCGCGATCACGGCGCTCGGGGCGACGCGCCGAGCGAGCAGGTCGGCGGGGGAGGCCACGGCGCGCTAGCCGAACGCCGCGAGCATCGCCTCGGCGATCTGCGCGCCCCGGTCCTCCTGGAGGAAGTGCGCGGCGCCCTCGATCCGGACCTGCTCGCCGGCGGTCGGCAGCAGCGCGGTGAACACCTCGCCCGCCTGCGGGTAGGGGAAGACGGGGTCGCTGTCGGAGAACGCGACCAGCGCGGGCTTGTCCCAGCGGCTGAGCGCCTCCTGCACGGCGAGCATCTCGCTCGCACCGGGGTCGTCGGCGCTGAGCGGGACGAGCAGCGGGAACGTCTGGGCGCCGGCCTTGCTCTCCGCGCTGGGGAACGGCGCGTCGTAGGCGGCGACGACCTCGGCCGGCAGCTCCGTCGTGGTGCCGCCCTGGATGATGAAGCCGACGGGCAGGTCCGGCGTGCGCTCGGCGAAGTCGCGCCAGCGCATGAAGCCCTTGCTGACGCGCCCCGTGAACAGGCCGGTGTTCATGACGACGAGCCGCGCGACCTGGTCCGCATGCTCGACGGCCCAGCGCAGCCCGATCGGGCCGCCCCAGTCCTGCACCACGACCGTGACGTCCTGCAGGTCGACCTGCTCGAGGTGCCGGGCCATCGTCTCGCAGTGGCGCTCGTAGCTGTACCAGCCCGGGTCGGTCGGCTTGTCCGAGCGGCCGAAGCCGACGACGTCCGGGCAGACGACGCGGTGGTCGTGCGCGACGAGCACGTCGAGCATGTGGCGGTAGAGGTAGCTCCAGCTCGGCTCGCCGTGGAAGCACAGGACGGTCGAGCCGGAGCCCTCGTCGAGGTGGTGCAGGCGCAGCCCGTCGACCTCGACGTAGTGCGGGGCGTAGTCGTAGCCGGGCAGGCCCGCGAAGCGCTCGTCGGGCGTACGGAAGACGTCGGTCATGCGGTTCCTCCCTGGGGGTTCACGGCGGCCGTCCAGATCTCGGCCAGGGTCCGCGCGGCGACCTCGGGATCGACGCGCGGCTCGCGCCCGAAGGCGTCGAGCAGATAGCTCTCGTTCATGAGGTTCAGGGCGCGCGCCGTCTGGCGCGCATCGGCGAGCGGTGCCGGCGAGCGCGCCGCGGCCGCCTCGAGGACACTGACGGCGAGGTCCTCGAAGCGCCGGCGCAGCGTCGCGAGCGCTGCCGCGATCTCCGGATCGCTCGCCGCCGCCTCGGTGACCGCGCGCAGCAGCGGGCCGTGACGCTCGTAGACGGCGACGGCGGGGCGCAGGCTGCGCAGCGCGCCGCCGGGCGGCATCGGCGGACTCTCGCGCGTGAGCTGCTCCTGGGCGGCGTAGAGCTCGTCGACCGCCTCGCGGCTGGAGCGGCGCAGCAGGTCGGACAGGTCGTCGAAGTGGCGGTAGAAGACGGTGCGCCCCTGGCCGGCCGTGCGCATGACGTCGTCGACGGTGAGCTCGGCGAACGAGCGCGTGCGCAGCAGGTCGCGGGCGGCCGCGACGATGCGCTCGCGGACCTCCTCGCGGCTCTGGCGGACCTGCTCGCGTCGCGTGGCGGATGTGCTCACGTGCAGCAGCATACGCGCTGTGACACCGTGTGACACAGCGCGTCGCGTCAGCTGGTAGCGTCACGCCATGCTCGCTCGCGCCCGCCGGCTCGCCGGCGTCACCGTCGTCCTTGCGTGCCTGGTCGCCGCCGGGCCGGCCGCCGCCGCGCCGACCCGCACCACGGGGATGGCCGACGACCGCTACTGCGAGTACCTCGTCGTCACCGGCACGCTGCCGAAGCTCGTCGCAGACGTGTGGAACACGTACGGCCTGAACGACTGCCCGCCGGCGCTGTGGAAGGCCTCGGACGTGAACGCGCTGAAGACCGAGTTCGGCGCCGTCGCGGTCCAGCTCAACGGCCCGCGCCACTGGCTCATGGACTCGGCGTCGATCCGGCTCGCCAATGGCCTGGGCCAGGTGCGCTCGTTCAACGGCCTGCGCATGCGGCGCATCGCCACGGTGCAGGTCCCGATCACGAACGGCGTCCCGGGCGCGGCGCCGTACACGCAGGTCACGGTCAACCGCCGCAACACCTTCGCGTGGAAGCGCGGGCGCCGCGTCTTCGAGTTGCTCGCCCCGGGCGGCACGGTCTACCTCATGCAGGCCTACGCGCAGATCGTCGACCCCATGCAGACGCTGGCGAAGCTGCCGACGCTGGGCGCGCGGCTGAAGCTTCCGGCAGGCTGGCGCTACCGCAGCCGGGTCCTGAAGGCCCCGCTCGCGCTGACGACGACCGGCCGCGCGACCGTGCTGCAGGACGACCTCCAGGACACCTACCAGCTCGAACGCCGCTAGCCGCAAGGGAGACACCAGCCATGCCCGTCAACCCCACGCAGGAGCAGCTCGCCGAGGTCGCCGCCGTCGCCGGCGGGCCGGACGACCGCCCGGTGATCATGCTGAACCTCAACACCTACCGCGAGCGCGCGGCCTACGAGGGCGAGCCGCCCGGCGGGATGAGCGCGGACGTCAGCGGCCGCGAGGCCTACGAGCGCTACGGCGCGGTCGCGCAGGGCGTCCTGGCGCGCGAGGGCGGCCGCATCCTCTGGCACACCCACAGCCCCGGGCACGTCATCGGCGCGCCCGGCGAGGGCTGCGACGACGTGATCGCGGTCGAGTACCCGAGCCACGCGGCGTTCCTCGCGCTGGCGATGGATCCCGCGATCCTGCCCGCGCTCGCGCACCGCAGCGCCGGCCTCGAGCGCGCGGTCATCATCCGCTGCGAGCCGGGCCTCGGCGACGCCCGGCCGCCGGCATGAGCGCACCGCGGCGCCCGAACCTCGTCCTGCTCGTCACCGATCAGCAGCGTGCGCCGATGCACTGGCCCGAGGAGCCGGGCTGGCTCGACGCGCTGACCCCCAATGACGCCGAGCTGCGCCGCACCGGCCTGTCGTTCAGGCAGGCGTGCACGGCGTCGGCGATGTGCTCGCCGAGCCGCGCGTCGTTCCTCACCGGCACCTATCCCTCGCGCCACGGTGTGACGCTGACGCTGACGAACGCCGACCTGCAGCCCGATCCGCGCAACCTCCCCGACATCCTGCGCGAGGTCGGGACGCTGGCGGCCAGCGGCGAGGTGCCGCGCGCCCGGCTGGCCACGAACTTCGCCCGCGGCCTGCTGCGCCTCGGGCCCGAGGGCGGGAACGAGCCGGAGCTGCCCGCCGACGTGCCGACGCTCGGGACGCGGCTGCGCGAGGCCGGCTACACGGTCGTCTACAAGGGCAAGTGGCACCTCACGGCGCCGCTGGCCGGCGGCCACGACTGGGGCGCCGCGGACGCCCAGCGCCTGGACCGCGACTTCGGGTTCGGCGGCTGGGAGCCGCCGGACGCGGGCGAGAACGCGGACGAGACGCACTTCGGCGGCGGCAACGCCGGGCGCACCGGCGAGGGCTGGGACGAGGACTACACCCGCCAGGTCGAGGCGTTCCTCGCGCGCGCGGACCTGCCCGAGCCGTTCTGCCTGGTCGTCTCGCTCGTCAACCCGCACGACGTGCTCGGCTATCCGGGCTCCTACCGGGCGGGCGGCTACCGCCGCGAGGACTTCGCCGGGCTCGGCGTCCAGCTGCCGCCCTCGGTCGACGAGACGCTCGAGGAGAAGCCCGCCGTCCACTCGCTGATGAAGCTCGGGCAGACCTCGTACCTCGGCGCGCTGGGCTCGCGCGAGGAGCAGCTCGACTACGTGAACTTCTACGCCCACCTGCAGGGGCTCGTCGACGACAAGATCGGGCGCCTGCTCGGCGCGCTCGGCGACGCGACCGACCCGGGCTCGCTGCGCTCCCGCACCGTGATCGCGCGGATCTCCGACCACGGCGAGATGGGGCTCTCGCACGGCGGCCTGCGCCAGAAGATGTTCAACGCCTACGAGGAGACGCTGCGCGTCCCGCTCGTCGTCTCCAACCCGCTGCTCTTCCCGGGCGGCGCACAGACGGACACGCCGGCCTCGCTGATCGACCTCGTGCCGACGCTGCTGGGTCTCGCCGGCGCGCCGCTCGACGGGACGCTGGACGGCGAGAGCCTCTGCGGGATCCTCGCCCGCCATGCGAGCCCGGACGGCGAGGCCGTCCACGCCAGTGGGATCGACTTCGGCGGCGTGCTCGACGCGCCGCCGGCCGAGGCGGTGGCAGACCACGTGCTGTTCACCTATGACGACCACCAGGCGGGCACGGCGCGCCAGGAGGCGCCGGGCCAGCCCAACCGCGTGCGCTGCGTGCGCGAGCAGCGCTGGAAGTACGCGGTCTATCTCGACCCCGCCGGGCGGGTCGCGCCGGAGTACGAGCTCTACGACCTCGAGGCCGACCCGGACGAGACGCTGAACCTCGTCGGCGTGCGCACCGGCCGCGGCCGCACGCGGGCCGCCGAGCGCGAGCGCCGGCGCCTGGAGGAGGTCCTCGCCGCCGAGTGCGCCCGCACGGACACGCCCGCACCGCGGCTCGCGGGCTGATCACGAGTAGGGTCCGCCGATGGCCGACATCAAGCTGCACCGCTGCTCCTACACGTTTCTGCACACCGATCTCGACGCGTGCTGGAAGGTGCAGCGCGCGCTCGACGAGCAGGGCATCGCCTACGACGTCGTCAAGCACGGCTACCTGAAGGGCAAGCGTCCGGAGATCGTCGCGCTGAGCGGCCAGAAGCTGCTTCCCGTGATCGAGCTGCCGGACGGGACGGCCTACCGCGAGGAGTCCAGCGCGATGGCGGCCCGGGTGCGCTCGGGCGAGCCGCTGGGCCCGGCCGCCTAGCGACCAGCCCGAGCGGCGGCCGCCGTTCAGCCGCCGTCGTCGTCCTGTGCGCGGCGGGCCCGCGCCTCGTTCTCGGCGAGCTGGCGGCGGGCCTCGTCGTCGGACGCCTCGCGGCGTGCCTCGTTCTCCAAGCCCTGGCGCTCTGCCTCGCGCTCGGACTCCAGGCGGCGCGCTTCGTTCTCGGCGGCCTGGCTGCGCTCGGCGCGCTCGGAGGCCTCGCGGCCGGCGTCGTTCTCCGCGGTGCGCCGCGACTCGCTGTCGCTGCGCGCGCGGTCCTCGGCGCTGTCGCCGGTGTCCTGCGCGCTGCGCCGCCGGCGCCTGAAGACGTTCGCCATCCGCGTCCGAGTCTAGGTGGTGCGCGCTGCGGCTCACCGAGCATGCGGGGGTGCCTGTTCGTGGCTAGGGTGCGTCCACACTCGCGAAGGAGGGCGGCAACATCGCTGATCCGGTTGACCTGTCGAACACGCTCTGCGGAGGTGCGTCGTGAGCCGTCGCCGCCCGCGCGGAGCGCCCGCGGCCGACCTGCGCCGCCCCTGCCGCGTCGCTGAGATCCCGGCTGCGGACGGGGGCGCGCCCGGACCGGCGATTCCGCAGCCGCGCGTGCTGCAGACGCTCGAGGTCGCCGCAGCGAGCGGCGCCGAGCAGCTCCACGTCATCGCCACCGGCGCTGCCGGCACGGGCCGGCGGTCGACGATCGAGGCATGGCTGCGCGCACGGGCGCAGACCGAGCCGACGCCCCCCGACGTCGTGTACCTGCCGGACTTCCGCGAGCCGCTGCGCCCGCGCGCCTGTCGCCTTCCGACCGGCTCGGGCCCGGCGTTCGCCGCGGACGTCGAAGGGCTCGTCGACGATGCGCGGCGCCGGATCGTCGAGGCCTTCGAGAGCGAGGGGTATCGCACACGCCACCGCGAGCTGCAGGACGAGCTGGACAGGCGCCGGGGCGCGATCTTCCACGCGCTCGAGCAGCGCGCGGTCGCCAGCGGGGTCGCGCTGCAGCTCACGCCGGGAGGCGTCATGACGTTCCCGATCGTCGGTGGCCGGCCCGTCCCACCCGCGGAGATGGACACGATCCCGGACGTCCTGCGCGAGCGCTTCGAGCACGCGGTGGAGGAGCTCAAGGCGCCCGTGCAGGAAGGCTTCGCCGCGATCCACGACCTCGAGCGGGACGTGCGGGCGCGCCACGCGGAGCTCGACCGCGAGGTCGCGATCTTCGCGACCGGCCGGCTGTTCGATGCGGTGCGCGCGCGCTGGGCCGACGGCGATGCGGACGGCGTCGCGGAGTGGCTCGACGACATGCGCGAGGACGCGATCGAGCACCTGGACGCGCTGCGCGCACCGCCGGACGCCGAGGCGGTCCCGCCGATGCTGCGCGGGCTCGCGCCGGACGGCGACCTTCACACCCGCTACGCGGTGAACGTGCTCGTCACGCACGAGCCCGGAGCGGGCGCCCCGGTCGTCATCCCGACGGACACCTCCTTCTACGACCTGTTCGGCCGCGCCGAGTACGAGACGGAGTTCGGATCGGCGCGCACCGATCACCGCCACCTGCGCGCGGGCGCGGTGCATCGCGCCGCCGGCGGCTACCTGGTGCTCGACGCAGCCGACGTGCTCTCCAAGCCCGGCGTGTGGCCGCGCCTGAAGGACGTGCTGCGGACCAGGCGGGCGAAGATCGAGAACCTCGCCGTCCAGTACATGCTGTTCCCCGGGGTCACCCTGGACCCCGAGCCGATGGGCGTCGACCTGATGGTCGTCCTGATCGCCTCGACCGACCTCTACGAGCTGCTCCGCGCGTTCGACGAGGACGTCGCGCGCCTCTTCAAGCTGCGCGCGGACTTCCAGGCCGACATGCCGCGCGACGCGGTCGGGATCGCCGGCTACGCCGCGCTCCTGCGTGCACTGGCCGACGACCGTGGCCTGCCCGGCTTCGACCGCGGCGCCGTCGCCGCGATGGTCGAGCACGGCTCACGCCTGGCCGCCGACCGTGACCGGCTCTCCACGCGCGTTCGCCCCCTGACCGACACCGCCGCCGAGGCCGCGCAGGAGGCCTCGCGTCAGGGCGCGCGGCGCGTCGGGCGCGAGCACGTGCACGCGGCGCTGGCCGCACGGCGCCATCGCGCCGACCGCCCCGAGCAGCGCCTGCGCGAGGTCATGCTCGAGGGGACGCTGCGCATCGAGGTCACCGGCGAGGCCGTCGGCCAGGTCAACGGCCTGGCGGTCTCGATCGCGGGCGAGCACGCGTTCGGTCATCCCATCCGGCTCTCGGCCGCGGCCGCCGCGGGCGAGGGCGCCGTGATCGACATCGACCGCGAGGTCGAGCTCAGCGGCCCGATCCACGACAAGGGCTTCCTCATCCTCTCGGGCCTCCTGGCCGCCCGCTACGGCGCCGACACACCGCTCTCGCTGCGCGGCAGCATCGTCGCCGAGCAGTCCTACGGGTCGATCGAGGGCGACTCCGCGTCGGTCGCGGAGCTCGTCGTCCTGCTGTCGGCGATCGGGCGCATCCCGCTCGACCAGTCCGTGGCCGTGACGGGATCGCTCGATCAGCACGGCGTCGTGCAGGCCGTCGGTGGGGTGAACGAGAAGATCGAGGGGTACTTCGCGCTCTGCCGCGACGCCGGCCTCACCGGGGAGCAGGGCGTCATCCTCCCGCGCGCCAACCTGCGCCACCTCATGCTCGACCCGGAGGTCGTCGACGCCGTTCGCGCGCGGCGCTTCCGGATCTGGCCGATCGCCGATTGCGACGAGGCCTTCGAGCTGCTGGCGGGCGGGCGTGCCGGCGCGCGCCGACCGGACGGGTCCTGGCCTCCCGGCAGCCTCAACGCGCGTGTCGCGACGCGCCTGGCGGGATTCGCCGAAGCGGCGCGCGCGATGCGCGGCGACGGCGGCCGGTCGCGGCCCGCGTCGTAGTCGGCCACGCCGCGTGTCGGGGTTTCCCCGATGCCCGCAGGCCGGCGCAACGGGATCGTGACCGCAAAGGTTCACCGACCGCGAGGAGCGCAGCACGCGATGGCCGCCACCGAAGGACGCGAGAACCCGTCCCTGCAGGACCTGACCGACCTCGGCGGTCGCGTCGCGATCGTGACCGGCGGCGCGAAGGGCATCGGGCTCGGCATCGCTCGGCGGCTGCACGAAGCCGGCGCCGACGTCGCAATCGCCGACCCCGACCCCGAGGGCGGCACGGTCGCCGCGGCGCTGGACGGCGCACGCCCGGGAAGCGCGATCGCGATGGTCACCGACGTCAGCAGCGAGGCCGACGTCGAGTCGATGGTCGCGGACGTCCTCGAGCGTTTCGGGCACATCGACCTGCTCGTGAACAACGCCGGCATCTTCCCGATGGCGCCGCTGCTGGAGCTCGAGACCGCGCTGCTGCGCCGCGTGCTCGACGTGAACCTCGTCGGCCCGTTCCTCTGCACGCGCGCGGTCGCGCGGCGGATGATCGAGCGGGGCGCCGGTGGGCGCGTCATCAACGTGACCTCGATCGACGCGCTGCACCCGTCGTCGGTCGGGCTGGCCGCCTATGACGCCTCCAAGCACGGCGTGTGGGGCTTCACGAAGAACGTCGCGCTGGAGCTCGCGCCGCACCGCATCTGGGTCAACGCGATCGCTCCGGGCGGCATCCTGACGCCCGGGGTGGGGGACACCGATCAGGACATGATCCGCGCGTTCGAGCAGCTCATCCCGATGGGCCGCATGGGCGACCCGGACGACATCGGGCGCGCGGCCCTGTTCCTCGCCTCGGACCTTGCGAGCTACCTGACGGGCACACAGATCGTGGTCGACGGCGGGCGCCTGCTCGGCTGAGCCCGCGCGGGCGTGAGCCGTCCCACGCAGCTCACATGCCGTGATCCTCGAGGCGGTGCCACCACTCGCGGAAGCTCGTGCACTGCCCATGCTCGTCGATCGTGGCCATGAGGATGCCGTCGAGCTCGACCCGGTGCTCCGCGGGCTCCGAGGTGAACTCCGCGTGCCAGTGGGCCAGCCCGACCTCGTCGCTGACCGCCAGCGCCTGCGCCTCGTACTCGACGTCGCGCTTGCTGTGGCGCACGCCCTGCGCCCAGTAGTCGTGAATCGCGTCCCGCCCCTGGAGCGGTTCGGAGAACGGGGCGTCCTGGTAGAGCGCGGCCGGCGTGAAGAGCCCGACGAGCGCGTCGGGGTCGCCGGCCCGCCAGGCGTCGGCGTAGCGGCTGAGCCAGAGCTTGAAGCGGTCCACGGCGATCTCCTTCGCTGGGCGGGGTTGCCTCCCGGACGCTATGCGGCCGGTGCCAGCACGGCATCCGGCATTCACCGCATCGGCGGCGGGCAACTACGGGGCGGCCGCAGCGCCGAAGAGCCGCGCCCGGACGGCGGCCAGCGCGGCCAGATCGTGCACGTCGCTCTCGAGGTCCGCGACGAGCACCGGATCGTGCTCGCCGACGTCGGCGCACAATCGCCGGATCGTCGCCGCGTCGCGGCGGGCGAGCACCTGGAGATCGGCATGCGTGCGAGCGACGCGCCGCGCCAGTGCCGGCCCCAGCGCGTCCTCGAGGCGCGCCGCGGTGGTCGGCTGATCCCGCTCTGCGGGATCGACCGGGTGCACGCGGTTGACGATCAGGCCGCCGTACGGGAGGCCGGCCGCGCGCAGCCTGCCGGCGAAGTAGGAGGCCTCCGCGGCCGGCCCGCGCTCGGGCGACGTGATCACGAGGAACGTCGTGGTGGGGTCGGCGAGCAGCTCCTTGACCGCTGCGGCACGGCGCCGGAAGCCGTCGGTGAGGCCGCTGAGCGCCTGGAAGAACACGGCGAGATCCTCGAGCAGGTTGACGCCGGTCAGGCGCCGCAGCCCGGCGAATGCCACGCTCGCGCCGACCGCCGTGACGCGCGCCAGGCCGGCGGGGGCCAGGAAGACCCGCAGCGCGCGGCCCTCGAGGAACGCGGTGAGGCGGTCCGGCG